>CALDKL010000220.1 GCA_937898895.1 uncultured Verrucomicrobiae bacterium
CCATTTTAACTCAACTTGTCGATTTGTCGCTCGTCTAAGCCCGACAGGCTGCTAGCCGAACTTGCGGGACTGCCTGCCCCGTCCGGCCCCCAACCCATCGACGGAATCAGTCTCGTCCCGGTGCTGCGCGATCCTGTCCTTCGCGTGCGCGACCACACCTTCCATGTCTTTCCGAAAGCCAAACTCGGCCGCGCCATCCGGAACGAACGCTACCGCCTCATCGAATGGCGAAAACCCGGCCAGCCCGAGACGACCTCGGTTTGGGAACTCTACGATCTTCAGGAAGACCCTGACGAAACCAAAAACCTCGCGACGGAACGAAGCGAAGTGGTCGAGGAACTGAAGGGCGTGTTGGCGGGATACGGGCAGGGCATCGCGCCCCGGTAGCAAGATCCTCCCGCCGACTCCCTTTATCGCGCCACAGTTTTGCCTTCCCACCTTCAGGACCACACCGAAAAGTATGCCGCATGAGTCTCTCTGATCGATCCCACACCCTCTTCCGCCTTGTCTTTCTCATGACAGCCCTCGCCGCTGTCGCCACCGCTGCCGAACCGACCCTGCGCATCGCGACGGATCGTGCGGACGCGATCTACACGATCGGCGACAAGGCCCGGTTCACGATTGAGAGTACCGCTCCGGCAGGGACGGAGATTGTCTGGACGACCAGTCTCGACGGGTATCGTGACCTCGAATCCGGCAAAGGGGCCGCCGGGGGAACCGTCCCGCTGGGGGTCACGGCTACGCTCGACCATCCCGGATTCCTCCTTCTCACCGCAACGATCACCGGGTCCGACGGCAAGCCAGTGCGTGCCTTGGCTTCTGCGGCGTTCTCGCCCGAGCAAATCGCCCCGAGCCTGCCTCCGCCGAGCGATTTCGACACCTTCTGGAGCGCACAAAAGGAGGCCCTCGCCGCAATTCCCCTCGAACCGACGCTCACGCCCGTGCCCCTCGCTTCATCGGCGGATTCCGACCTCGACGCCTTCGATGTTTCCATTCCCGTCGGGAAGACGGGGCGACCGGTGACCGGATATTTCGCCCTGCCCAAGGGTGCCACCCCCGGTTCACTTCCTGCCGTCCTTTGGGTCCACGGGGCCGGGGTGCGCAGTTCGATTCTCGCCGCCGCCCTGGCCGGAGCACACGACGGGTTTCTTTCGATGGACATCAATGCCCACGGCCTTCCCAATGGGAAACCGGAGGACTATTACAAGGCTCTCGCCAGCGGCGAACTCAAGACCTATCGCACCGATGGCAACACGAGCCGGGAGACGATCTATTTCCGCGGGATGTTTGTCAGGCTGCAACGTGCTCTCGACTTTCTCGCGAGTCGTCCCGAATGGAATGGAAAGGTGTTCGCCGTCGTCGGGCACAGCCAGGGGGGCTATCAGGCTCTCGTCGCGGGCGGACTCGACCCGCGCGTCACCTTCATCGGTGCCGGTGTTCCGGCGGGTTGCGATCACACCGGCATGAAAGCAGATCGCATCAGCGGATGGCCCAAACTCGTCGCCCTGACCGGATCGGGCGAACCCGTCCCTGCCTCGGTCGAGGCGAGCCGTTACTTTGATGCGGTCAACTTCGCGTCCCGCTGCCGCGCCGAGGCCATCGTCAGCGTCGGATTCATCGACCGGACCTGTCCTCCCACGAGTGTCTACGCCGCCTACAACGCATTGAAAGGAACCAAACGAATCCTCCCCCGCCCAGCCATGGGTCACGCCGGGACAGACGAAATCAAGGCGGAGTTCCGGAACGCGCTGCTGAAGCATGCCGGAATACAGCGGCCGACGGCCGCGGCGAAATAACAATCGGCCATCCCCTCATCGTGCCGTATTTTTCGCTTCGCAGGAGGCCTCCGAACAGGCAAACTCCCGCCCGTCGCTCATGAAATTACTTGGAAAAATCGCTCTCGTCACCGGAGCCGGTCGCGGTATCGGAAAAGGATGTGCCCTCGCCCTCGCGGAGGCCGGTGCCGATCTTGTCCTCAACGACCGCCCCGGCGGCCCCGATCTCGAAATCACCGTCGCCGAGATCCGCGCCCTCGGTCGGCAATGCTGGCCGATCGAGTCGGACGTCTTTTCGCGCCAGGGTTGCGAGGCGCTCGTCGCCACGGCCCTGGCCGAGGCTGGCCGCCTCGACATTCTTGTGAGTAATCCCGCCTTCAGCCAGCGTGGAGATTTTCTCGACTACGACCCCGATATTTTCGAGAAGACACTCCAGGGAACCCTCGCGAGCGGTTTCCACCTCAGTCAACTCGTCGGACGCCACTTTGCAGAGCGAGGCGGGGGTGGAAAGATGCTCTACATCTCGTCGGTCCACGGCTCGCTTCCCTTCCCCCGGGCTACCGCCTACAACGCGGCCAAGGCCGGTCTGGAGCACCTCATGCGCACCGTCGCGGGCGAGCTAATCGGATTGAAGGTCAACGTCAACGCGATCGCCCCCGGCTGGATCGACACCCCCGGCGAACGCGAAACCTTTTCCTCCGAGGTGATCGACGAAGCCGGGAAAGAAATTCCCTGGGGTCGTCTCGGGCTGCCCTCCGATATCGGCAAAGCTGCAGTGTTCCTCTGCTCCGACGATGCCGACTACATCACTGCCGAGGTTCTCACCGTCGACGGAGGGGTCCGTCTGAAGGGTGTCCTGAGCCATCGCCCGCCACTGCCACGATGACCCTGACATTCCGACAATTCCGTGCCGACGACACAGGTCCGCGTCTCCTCGTCACCGGAGGAGTCCATGGAGACGAATTCGAGCCGATCCTCGCGATTCGCCGTCTCCTCCGTCTCTTCGATGGAGACGATCCCCTCGTGAGCGGCTCCGTCGTCTTCGTTCCCGTGGTCAACGAAGACGCTTTCCTGCGCGGACATCGTTGTGCCAGCGACGGGCTCGACCTCGCCCGCACCTGCCCGGGACGACACGACGGCAGCCTCACCGAACGGACCGCCGCCGCGCTGTCGGATCTGATTCGCTCCGCGACTCACTATATCGACCTGCACACCGGGGGCACGGAATTGAGTGTGTTCCCCCTCGCTGGCTACAATCTCGTCGACCGTCCCGAAGTGCTCGAGAGGCAGCGCCGCATGGCCCGCGCCTTCAACCTGCCCGTCATCTGGGGCACGGCTGCAAATCTCGAGGGGCGCTCCCTGTCCGTAGCGCGCGATGCCGGAGTCGCGGCGATCTACTGCGAATACCTCGGCTCGGCCACGCGCAGTCGGGATGGCGTGGATGCCTATTTCGACGGTGTCCTCAACGTGATGGCCGACCTCGGAATGATCCACCGCAGCGCGCCCGCAAATCGCGTCGAGCAGATCGTCGAGGACGCCCGGCCGGGTTCGGGACACATGCAGGTCTGCCATCCCGCTCCGATGGATGGCTGTTTCGAGCCTGCGTCGATGCTCGGCGACCGGATCGAAAAGGGACAGCCTCTCGGTCACGTCCTCGACTTCACCGGCGAGGTCAGCCTTCCCGTTTCGGCCGAGGAAAGCGGTCGCCTCATCGTGCTGCGCACCTTTCCCCGCGTCCGAAAAGGCGAC
>CALDKL010000221.1 GCA_937898895.1 uncultured Verrucomicrobiae bacterium
CTCAACTCCCTCCTCTCGCCTTGAAGTTGAAAACGATTCCTCACGAATTTTGCACACGCATTTAGCGATCACCACACTAGGATGCCCTCCAGCACACGAGAAGCCCCCCAAGACAAGCAACGCGAACCGATCCGGGATTCCGATTTCTCGCGAGGACCGAATCGGGATGCGGTGGACTT
Source organism: uncultured Verrucomicrobiae bacterium (assembly GCA_937898895.1). GTDB lineage: Bacteria > Verrucomicrobiota > Verrucomicrobiia > Verrucomicrobiales > DEV007 > Arctic95D-9. The sequence continues at coordinate 180 of CALDKL010000221.1, forward strand.
TGGCGAAAACCCGACCCGACGGGTGCAAATCGCCTCGGTCATGCTACACTGAGCGGTCTCCGCTCGCACTCCCTTCGGTCGGGTGAGAGGAGCCCCTGTTTCATGGACGAAACCATCCAGTTCATCGCGCGCCACTGGCGTCAGGCGATCGAGGTGATCATCCTCTGGCTGATCATCTACAATACCTACCTCTATTTTCGCGCCACCCGCGGGGCACGTATCTTCACTGCCCTGGTCGCGCTCTACATCGGCATGACCCTGCTCTCGGGATGGCTCAACCTTACCGTGATCGGCTGGCTTCTGAAGTATGTTTCGGTCTTTCTTGCCGTCGCTCTTGTGGTCATCTTCCAGCCTGAATTGCGCCGCGCCCTTGCCGAGCTGGGCAGTCATCGCATCTTTTCCTCGATGAATGAACGGACTCGGCGCCTCTTCGCCGACCAACTCATCGAGATTGTGGAAAACCTCTCGCGTCGCCGCATCGGTGCCCTCATCGCTATCGAACGCAGTATCGATCTGAAACAGTACCTGGAGACGGGGACCAAGATGGACTGCGAGCTGACCCCCGCTCTCGTTTACACCGTCTTTCACAAGGGCACGACTTTGCACGACGGTGGCATGATCGTCCGTATGGGCGACGAACGCATCGCCGGAGCGGGGTGTGTCTTTCCGCTGATCCAGCGGGAGTTCACGGATCAGAGCATTGGCCTGCGCCACCGCGCGGCGATGGGGATCACCGAGGAGTCCGACGCCATCGCCCTCGCTGTTTCCGAGGAGACCGGGGCGATCTCGATTTCAATCAACGGCAAGCTCGAACGCGATCTCGAGGGCGATGTCCTCCGAGAGCGCCTCAACGAGCTGCTCAGCAATCAGGAACCCGAAGGAGAGGAGGAAGAGGATGGAGAGGATTAGACGATTCTTCCTCGAAGGGTGGAGGGCAAAGCTCGTTTCGCTCTTTATCGCCATTTCGATCTGGTATCTGATCCGCTCGAACGTCGGCGACGGTCGACCGGATTTTCCCATTCCAGGTACGGATGCGACGGGGCGTTCGGGATCGGGACTGGAGGAATCGATCCTCCGACCGCTGATTCCCGCACCGGTGCCCGTTCCTATTCCCATTCCGGGAGGCGACGCCAAGGGGTGAGAGATTCCATCGAAATTCATGAGTGGCAGGACGAGGCGATTTTTCGGAACGGACGGCATCCGCGCACGAGCAAATCAGTTTCCCCTGGTGCCTGATTTTGTCGTTCGCCTGGGTCAGGCGGCGGCGGATGTTTTTCTCGCGCGCCGCATCGAGTCGCGCACCTGGCCGCTCGTGGTGCTCGGAAAAGATACGCGGCAGTCCTGCGACATGCTCGAGGCGGCCATCTCCGCCGGCCTGACTTCGCGCGGTGTCGATGTGCGGCTCGCGGGCGTCGTCCCCACTCCCGCGGTAGCCCGGCTCACGAAGGAGGAAGAGGCTGCCTTTGGCATCGTCATCTCCGCCTCGCACAATCCCTCCGAAGACAACGGAATCAAGTTCTTCGGCCCCGACGGCTACAAGCTCGACGACATGCTCGAGCTTGAGATCGAGTCTCTCCTCGACGGCCCTGACAAAACCACCCGCTCTGTTCCGGTCGGTCGCATTGCGATGCTGCCCGGCGCGGCAGAGCGTTACGTCGCCTTCATTCGCTCGAGCGTCGGATCGGATCGGGATCTTTTTCGCGGTCTGCATCTCGCCCTCGACGCGGCCAACGGATCGGCCTCGGAGACGAGCGCGGAGATTCTCCATTCACTCGGGGCGGAACTCTCCGTGTTTCATCATCATCCGAACGGTCTGAACATCAATCTCGACTGTGGCTGCACCCATCCGGAAGTGATCGGTGCTCTTGTTAGGGAGTCCGGGGCTGATGTCGGGATTTCACACGACGGCGACGCCGACCGCGTGCTCCTCTGCGACGAAACCGGGTCCGTCCTCGACGGAGACGAGATCATGGCCATCGCGGCACTCGCGATGCTCCGCGCGGGAACCCTGAAGAACAACACCCTCGTTGCCACGGTGATGAGCAATGCCGGACTCGACGAGGCAGTGGGTGCCGCAGGGGGGCGAGTCCTCCGCGCCGGTGTCGGAGACCGTTACGTCGTCGAAGCGATGCGGAAAGGCGGCTACAATCTCGGAGGTGAACCGAGCGGACACTTTCTTTTCCTCGACCACAACAGCACCGGAGACGGCATTCTTGCAGCAGTCCAGGTGTTGAAGATGATGAGGGAAAGCGGTCGTCCGCTCAGCGATCTGCGGCGCGCCATGAGAAAGTTCCCCCAGGTGCAGAAAAACATCCTCGTCCGGGAGAAACGTCCTCTCGACCAACTCTCCGCCGCTCCCCGAATCGCCGCACTCGAAGGAGCGCTCGGGGATGGGGGCCGAGTCCTCCTCCGCTATTCGGGAACCGAATCGCTCCTTCGCCTTCTCGTCGAAGGGCGCGACGCTGACTTCATCGGGGGCGAGGCCGAGGCCATCGCCGCCGAGATTCGTGAAGAGATCGGGGCATGAGGGGAGGGATCTTCATCACCGGGACGGACACAGGAGTGGGAAAGACTTGGGTGACGACGCAGTTGGTGAGGGAACTCATCGGACGCGGACTCCGCGCCGTGGGCATGAAACCGGTGGAATGTGGTGGGCGCGAGGATGCCATCGCAATCCGGAGGGCATCCGGCGAGCGGGAGCCACTTGATCGGATCAATCCGGTTTTCCTCGACGAACCCCTTGCTCCGGCGGCAGCCGCACAGATCCCAGACATCGATTTCGCAAGGATCGGTGATTGTTTTGGGCGGCTCACTCGCGCTTACGACCTCGTTCTCGTCGAGGGTGCGGGAGGCTGGCTCGTTCCGCTCGACCGGGAGCGCACGATGGCCGATCTCGCCATCGCGCTCGACCTTCCCGTGATCCTCATCGCACGAAACCGTCTCGGAGTTCTCAATCACACTCTGCTCACGGTCCGGGCGCTTGCAGCCTCGGGACGAGCGTGTCGGGCCATCTATCTCAACACTCTCCCCAGTGATCGGGACGGCACGGACTGCTCTCGGTCGAGCAACGCCCGCGTGCTGCGGGAGCTGCTTCCGGGGATCCCGGTGATCGAGGACGATCTTTCCCTGCTCGCCACATCTTTGTTTTGAATCGCATGGCCCCCCTCACCATTTTTCTCATGCTCATCTCCATCGGCGCAGGAGTCGGACTTGGCCTTCTCCTTGCCCGTCTCCCACAGAAGTCCGGGAAATCCGGTCCGGCATGCCCCGGTCAGGCGAGACCTTCCGAAGAGGAATCCGATGTGGAATCCGAAGACCCAACCGCCCCCATCGCGCCAGTGATCGAAATCGCGCGCTCCCCCCATGACCGCCATCGCGACCTCGCCATCGGAAACTCACTGGTGAAAAGCCTCGACCTGCTCGACGCACTACTCCGGAGTGGTGAACGACAGACGCGGGAAAGCCTGCTCGGCCAGATCGGACTTCTCAGGACGGTGTTCGAAGGACTCCTCGGGGCCTGCTCGTTCCGCGTCTTCCGTTACGAGACCGGACTGGTGATCGATTCCGAAACGCGCCTTCGCATCCAGATTGTCGGCGGATCTTCCGATGGGGGGGCTTCGCGAATTGCCCGCGTCATCCGGGAGGGGGTGCTGTACGAACCGGGCGGCGGGGAGCCGCCTCAGATCATTCGAAAGGTCGAAGTCGAGATCGGGTGACCCGGCGTTCCTCCGGGTGGATGGGAACCCCCCGAAGGGGCGGGGTCGACGTCTGGTCCGATCCGTCGCAAGGTCTCTCGGGCTGACGTGCGGGGCAATCACCCTACTTGATTCTCCCCTGCACCATCGCATTCTCCCGCCAATTTTCCGCAAAGCGGTTCAAAATTCCATTATTGACACTGAGATTCTGTTGCAGTAACGGGATCTCATGAACATACGCCCGCTCTTCTTCGCGCTCTTGTTAACCTTTCCGGTGGCCGCTCGCTCCGAGGAGGCACCGGCCACTGAACTCGAGAGCACGGTGGTCGAATCTGCTGCCCCGGTGACGCGCGAGGTCCGGCATCCGGCCCCGCGTCCGGTATCGGTGCTTGCCCCTGAGCCGGAACCGGTCGTCGTCGCGACTCCCGAGATCGCACCGCTCGTGTTCTCTGACCGCGCTCCCGTTTCTCTGAAAATCGATGCTCCCATCGCAGAAACGCCTCGAAGCATTTCCGTGATCACCCAGCAGCAGTTCCAGGATCGCGGTGCCCTCAATCTGCAGGACGCCCTCTCCTACACGCCCGGTGTCACGGCGGGTCCCTACGGTTTCGATACCCGGGGCGACTGGGCTTTCGTGCGCGGAGTCGAGCCGGTGGCCTATGTCGATGGCATGCGATCCCTTTTTGGCTACTCGAACAATGTCCGCCCTCACACCTATTCCCTCGACACCCTCGAGGTGATCAAAGGGCCGGCCGGAGTGCTCTTTGGACAAGGCAGTGTCGGGGGAATTCTCAACGCGACGCACAAAACCGCGAGGACCTTTACTGAAAACGAGATCTACACCTCTTACGGCAGCTACGACCGATTTGAAAACGGGATGGATCTGGGTGGTCGCGAGGGCGACTGGGCCTGGCGCCTGGTGGCGGTGAATCGAGAGGCCGATACACAGGCCCAATACGTGACGGACGACACCTGGTTTTTGCTTCCTTCGATCTCCTGGAGTCCTTCGGAGGATACCTCCTTCACCTTTCTCGTGAATGTCCAGGAGGATGAATCGGGGGGATCCGCCCAGTTTCTGCCCTGGCAGGGCACCGTCCTGCCCGGTCCCCGCATTCCTTCGGGCCGCTTCGTGAGCGAGCCCTCGCTGGACCGCTATGACACTCGTCAGAACTCCTTTACCGCGATGTTCGAACATCGTCTCACCGATGTCTTCCGCATCGAAGCGCGGGCCAACTACACCAGGGGTGATTCCGACCACCGATCCATGTGGCCCGACTTCACCGGTTCCGGACTGAACCGTATCCTGCCCGGTGGTCTCGTGCCGCGCACGCTCTATCTTGCCGATTCGAAGTCCGAAGCTCTGGTCTACGATCTGCGCCTGCGGGCGGAGTTCGAGACGGGGACCGCTCGGCACAATGCCGCCATCGGCATTGATCGCCAGGACGCACGCACCGACAGCGACGATTTTTATGGCGTCGGCACTCCTCTCAATCTCTACAATCCGATCTACGGCGCACCCCAGACCCTCGGACCGTACACAGACAATCCCTTCACCGACCTGCTCCAGACAGGCCTCTATCTCTCGGATCGAATCGAGGTCGGAAACTTCGTCGTTTCTCTCGGCGGTCGTTACGATCAGGTCGAAACCTCGACCGAGGGGCTCGCCACCGTCCAGAAGGACGAGGCCTTCACCACCGACGCGGGTATTCTCTACAAGGTGGGCAACGGTCTCGCACCCTATTTCAACTTTGCGGAATCCTTCTTTCCGGCTGCCGGGTACGAGGTCGATGCGGCAGGGAACCTTCTCGACCCCCGGCGCGGAGAGCAGTTCGAAGTCGGCATGAAATTTCAACCGGAGGAAGGCGCAGGCCTTTATACCGTCTCCTTCTTCGACATCACCGAGTCGAACCGTGCCCTGCCCGGAATCGCACCGAATACCTATGTCGCCAGTGGGGAACTCTCCATCCAGGGCATGGAGCTGGAAGCGATCCATCCCTTTGGTGACTTCTTCCTGCAGGCGGGTTACACTCTTCTGAGCACCCGCGATCTCAGCACTCCCGCCGAACTGCAGATGGAGAGCGTCCCCGAACACGAACTCTCCGCCTGGCTGACCTGGCGTCCTGATGGACCCACCCAAGGTTTCAAGGCCGGTATCGGAGCACACTACACCGGAGCCAGCCTCGATATGACCAATACTCTCGAAACACCCGCATACGCGATTCTCGATGCCATGATCGGCTATGAGTGGGGGGACTGGGATCTCACCCTGAATGCAACCAACCTCACCGACGAGGAATACGTGTCCACCGCACTCTCGCGGGGAGACGTCTTCTTTGGACAGCGCCGCTTCCTCGGGGCGACCTTGCGACGCACCTTCTGATAAGCCCGCCTCGGTCCCGACATGGCACTTTTCCGCATCCGCAAGCAGACGGTCTGGAAGATCCACTCTCTCTTCGGGCTCGTCGCCGGACTGGGTCTGATCGTCATCGGTCTGACCGGGAGCCTCCTGATGTTCTCCAAAGAAATCGATGTCGCGCTGCGTCCCGAGGTCGTGACCGTATCGCCTCCGCCAGACGGAAAGCGACTTCCGATAGATGATCTCATCGGGAGGGTCTCGAACACATTTCCGGGCTACCAGTTGGTGGGCTGGGTGCCTGCCGACAAACCCAATGAATCAGATCTCGCCTGGATGAATCGGCCCGGAGAGGATCGGTGGCTCACCACCTACCTCGATCCCTATTCAGGGAGGATCCTCAGTCGGCCTGCCGAGTCGGGCGAGACCTTCACCGGGTGGATTCTCGAGATGCACCATACCTTGCTCGCGGGCCATTTCGGCATCGCTGTCGCAGGGATTTTTGCGATCCTCCTCTTTTTCCTCGGAGTCACCGGCATGTGGCTCTATCGCGATTTCTTCCGACATCTCTTCCGCCTGCGATGGGGCAACAGTGCCCGCATCTTCTTCTCGGATCTCCACAAGTTGGTTGGAATCAGTTCGGTCGTGTTCAACCTCATCCTCGGGTTCACCGGGGCATGGTGGAATCTTTCGCACTTCATCGGCCATCTCGTCGAAGAACATCCCAAATCGAGCGAAGCCGAAAGGGCGCCAGTGGAATGGGCCTCCCTCGAAGCGATGCTGACGGACGCCTCCCGGCGGATCGAGGGATTTCAGGCTACCTACCTTGGCTTTCCCGATACGCCGGACGAAACCTTTCTCTTTTTCGGCCATCACCGCGACGCAGGGGTGCTGCGCAGCCAGCACGGCTCGACGATCTCCTATTCCTCAGACGGAAGTTTCCTCGAATCCAGCGATATTCGGAAGGCTTCGGCCTGGGCGCAGATCTACGACAGCTTCGTGCCGCTGCACTACGGAACCTTCGGGGGATGGCCCATCCGCGTTCTCTGGTGCTTGGGAGGACTCGCGCCGGGCACCCTCGCCATTTCGGGGTCCTTCATTTGGTGGAGCCGACGCCGGAGGGCAGGATCGTCTTTGCGTCGGGAGCAAGCACGAGCTTCGCAGCCCGCGCCGCCTTCGCGTCGAGTTCCTCGAGACGAAGCCGCACGCACATGATGTAGGGTTCTTCCCCCGCCGTCCAGTGTCCGTAGGTGACGAGGACAAAGGTTCCGTCCGGCAGGATCTCGACTCCCGGATAAGTAGTGTCGGCTCCCTTGTGATTGTCCATGAGGCGCACGACGTATTGCCCGGGGGCAGAGGAAACGAGATCATCCCAGGTGCCGACCCACGCGGCCCAGTCGCCCGCCGTGGGAAGCGGGCCGGTCATTTCGCCGGAATCGCGCACCGACCTCGATCCGGGCGTGATGCCGCGGAACGAAATGAGAAGGCGGCCATCGGGACCATACTTCCCCGTGTGGCGATCTCCGGTGAGGGTAATCGGCAACTCCTTTGGGGCACTCCAGGTCAAACCCTCGTCCTCCGAGAA
>CALDKL010000222.1 GCA_937898895.1 uncultured Verrucomicrobiae bacterium
CTCAAAATCGACGATTTTGTAGGTGCCGCCGACATCCTGAAAGGTCACGCGCGCCCAACCTCCGTTGAATTGGAGGAGCATCTTGTCGTCGTAATAGGGAATGTTGCCCCGATGGGAAATGTTCCAGTTCAATTTGCTCACCGCCTGTGGCGTCGCATAGCGCAGGGCCATGTTCTTGTCGAGCCGGATGTAGGCCGTTAAAAAACGCAGGGCGACATCGTGCTTGGTGAGCGGCCCATCCTCCTTGGCGGAAGCCGTGCGGGAGGCAGGGCCGGAAGAGGAACCCGCTGTCTGGAAGTCCTCGACGCAGGAACTGAGTGCCCCGGCGATGACGCAAGACACCACCACAAGACAAAATCGGTGAACGAGGGGTTTCATTCGAGAAACAGGAGAGTAACAAGGAAGATTCGAAATCGCCGGGGAAGGGCTCATACGAAAATCCGGTTCGGTCGTCTTTTGGCGGAAAGATAAACGCCTTCGTGTCTTCGGCAAGAAGGAGCGGTGGTGCGATCACTCCTTCGCGAGCAAAAGGGAGGCTCCCTCCAGTCCGAAAAACCGCTCCGCATTCCGGGAGGTCAGGTCGGCGATCTCATCCAGAGAAAGTCCTTTCACCTCCGCCAGGGTGATCGCGGTCTGGCGAACCATGGCCGGTTCACAGGATTTGCCCCGGAACGGGATCGGCGCGAGGTAGGGGGAATCCGTCTCGAGCAGGATGCGGTCTGTCGGCACGAGAGCCGCTGCTTCGCGAATTTCCGTGGATTTGGGGTAGGTGAGCACCCCGGTAAAGGAGAGCCAATGCCCGGCGGCAAGAGCTTTTTCGGCTTCGGTCGGCCCGCCCGTAAAACAATGCAGCACCGCTCGGACCGTGGGGAAGCGGGCCAATACGGCCAGCACCTCCGGACCACTTTCCCGCTGATGGACGACAACGGGCTTGGCGAGATCCGCGGCAAGTTGCAGCATCGCTTCGAAGACCTCGTGCTGGCGGGTCCGCCAGGCATCGACGGACCCGCCGTCTTGGGGGGGATGGTAAAAATCGAGGCCGATTTCCCCGATTGCAACTATCTCCGAGCGGGTGGCAAGGTCCCGCATTCGCTCCT
>CALDKL010000223.1 GCA_937898895.1 uncultured Verrucomicrobiae bacterium
GGGGTATCGAGCCGCACCTCCAGCGGGATCGAGAGGCTCGTGCCGTCGCTCTGGTGCGCCACGAGGGTCGCGGTCTGCATCGGCTTCAGTTCCCCGGCGATGCCGATGATGTCGAAGGTGGCGTCGGTGAGATCCTTCACTTTCTCATAGTCTGCGGGATCGGCGAAATTCAGTGGCAATACGCCCATTCCGATGAGATTGGAACGGTGGATGCGCTCGAAGGATTTCGTCACCACCGCCTTTACCCCGAGGAGGCGGGTGCCCTTCGCTGCCCAGTCGCGCGAGCTGCCCATGCCGTAATCCTCGCCGCCGATGACGACGAGCGGGGTGCCCTCGGCCTGGTAGGCCATCGCGGCATCGTAGAGGAAGGTGGGTTTCGCGCCCGCCACCGGGGTGATCGTCGTGTCGGGTGCGGAGACCTCCGCTTTTCTAAAGTACTGCGTGTAGCCTCCCTCGATGCCCGGACACATCCGGTTCTTGATGCGCACATTGGCGAAGGTGCCGCGTGTCATGACGCGGTCGTTGCCGCGGCGGGCTCCGTAGGAGTTGAACTCGGCTTTCTCGACACCGTTCTCCAAAAGGTATTTGCCTGCGGGCGAGGTCGCTTTGATCGAACCCGCCGGGGAGATGTGGTCGGTAGTGACCGAGTCGCCGAAGATTCCGAGAGGACGCGCTCCGAGGATGTCGGTGCTGGCTCCCTCTTTCTTGTCAAAGAAGGGCGGCGACTGCACGTAGGTTGACTTCGCATCCCAGGCATAGGTCGCGCCGGTGGAACCGTCGATCTCGCCCCATTTCGGATTGGCGGTATCCACGTTGCCGTAGAGCTTCGCGTACACTTCCGGTTTCAGGGCGGCGTCCAGCTCGGCGCGAATCTCGGCCTGACTCGGCCAGAGATCGGCGAGAAAAACCGGCGCACCGGTTGCATCCGTGCCGATCGGCTCGGTGGTGAGATCGAGATCGACGCGACCAGCAAGGGCATACGCGACGACGAGCGGCGGCGACATGAGAAAGTTCGCCCGGATCGATCCGTGGACGCGGGCTTCGAAGTTTCGGTTGCCGGATAGGACCGAGGCGCAGACGAGATCTCCTGCCCGGATCGCGTCTTCGATTGCCGGATGGAGGGGGCCGGAGTTTCCGATGCAGGTGGTGCATCCGTAACCGACGGTCTCAAAGCCGAGTCGATCGAGTTCCTTCTGTAGTCCGGTCGCCTCGAGATAGTCGGTGACGACGCGCGATCCCGGTCCGAGTGAAGTCTTCACGAAAGGCGGCACGGTGAGTCCGCGAGCGTTCGCTTTTTTCGCGACGAGTCCGGCTGCGAGCATGACACTCGGATTCGAGGTGTTCGTGCAGCTCGTGATCGCCGCGATCAGGACGGAGCCGTGTTGGATGTGGGTGTCAATGCTGACGGCGGTGATCGTTTCGCCGGCGATGAGGGGATTTTCGAATTCCCCCGCCGGGGAATCGAGGTGCAGGGTTGCGACCGCGCCGCGTTTCGATTCGTCGATCCCGAAGCCCCCCGACGAGGCGGGTTCGGTGAGCAAGGCGTTGAATTTCTCGCCGAGGACGGGCACATCGATGCGGTCCTGCGGACGCTTCGGTCCGGCGACACAGGGCACGATGCTGGCGAGATCGAGTTCGATGAGGTCGGTGTAGTCACACTCGCCTTTGCCGGGAATGCCAAAGAGTCCCTGGGCCTTGTAGTAGTTTTCCACGGTGACGCAGAGTTCCTCGCTGCGGCCTGTGCCGCGAAGATAGCGGATCGTCTCGCCATCGACGGGGAAGAAGCCCATCGTCGCCCCGTATTCCGGTGCCATGTTCGCGATGGTGGCGCGGTCGGGCAGGGAGAGGGCGGTGGCACCGGGACCAAAAAACTCCACGAACTTGCCGACGACGCCGTGCTTGCGCAGGATCTCGGTGACGCGCAGGGTCAGGTCGGTGGCGGTGACCCCTTCCTTCAGTTCGCCGTGGAGATAAACGCCGACGACCTCCGGCACGAGGAAGGTGACCGGTTGCCCGAGCATGCCCGCCTCGGCCTCGATCCCGCCGACTCCCCAGCCGACGACGCCGAGACCATTGATCATGGTCGTGTGCGAGTCGGTACCGACGAGGGTGTCGGGATAGTAGACTCCGTCTTTGGAAAGCACGCCCTTGGCGAGATACTCGAGGTTCACCTGGTGGACGATGCCGATGCCGGGAGGCACGACGGAAAAGGTTTCGAAGGCCTGCTGGCCCCACTTGAGAAATTCGTAGCGTTCGCGGTTGCGGATGAACTCGATGGCCATGTTGCGGTCGAGGGCGAGCTGGGATCCGGAGAAATCGACCTGCACGGAGTGATCGACGACGAGATCCACGGGCACGAGGGGCTCGACTTTCGCGGCGGCGGCACCGCGAGCGACGGCGGCATCGCGCATCGCCGCGACATCGACGAGGAGGGGCACGCCGGTGAAATCCTGCAGCACGATGCGGGCGACGGTGAAGGGGATTTCGTACTCTCCCGGAGCTTTCGCATTCCAGTTCGCGAGATTGGACACATCCTCGTCACTGACCTTGCGACCGTCTACGTTGCGCAGGACCGACTCCAGCACGATGCGGATGCTGACGGGCAGCCGGGAGAGATTTTTTGCGATCCCGGCTTCGGCGAGAGCGGGCAGGCTGTACAATTGGCCCGGGGCACCGGAACCCGTGGCAAAGGTGCGGACAACATCAAGACTCATCGATCGTTCAGTGGGTGGGTTGGAAAGGGTGGGCCATCGCCTCGCGGGCGAGACCCAACCGGGTAAAGTCGGCGAACGAACCCTGTCGCCTCTGGCGGCGACGGAGCAGGTCCGGACGAAACGGCCCCATCTGTAAATCACGATCCCGGACGGGGCAAGCGGGGGAATTCGCGCAAAACCATTCGTTCCCGTCGGTCCGAGGAGCCCCGTTCGGGAAACGGTCGGCTGCAGCAGGTGTTCCGGTCGCAGCCTCGGGCCAGATCCGCCGGACCCACAAAAAAAGCCCGGATCGCTCCGGGCTTTTTCGTTTTCGAAATCGGCACGTCCGTTCAGGCGAGTTCCTTGAGCTTCGCCTTGATCGCCTCGAAATTCGGGAGATTGCCCGGGTCGTCGCTGCTCTCGGCGTATTGCACGATGCCCTGTTTGTCGATGAGGAAAGCCGAGCGTTTCGGCACGCCGCCCATCTTGAGATTCTTTTCCGGAAGGAAGCTCGTGTAGGCCACGTCGTAGGCCTTCGCGATCTTGTGTTCGTAGTCGCTGAGGAGGGTGACCCCGATGCCCTCCTTCTCCTTCCAGTTCTGTTGGGCGAAAGGATTGTCACCGCTGATGCCGAAGACCTTCGCGTTCAGGCTCGCGTAATCGTTGAGTTCGCTCGTGACCGAGCAAAACTCCTTCGTGCAGACGCCGGTGAAGGCCATGGGGACAAACAGCAGCAGGATATTGCCGTCGCCGAGCTGGTCGACAAGGCGGACGATCTCGGGGCCGTTGGCACCGAGGGTGGTGAGTTCGAAATCGGGAGCGTGGGAGCCTACAGGAATAGCCATATCGTTGGATGGGGTTGGTTTCGGTTGGAATGGCGGATGAACCGCCCGCAACCGTAAGGGATGGGAACGAGGGGTCAAGGTGTGATTCGGATGGGGAATCCCGCATCGCGTTGACGGTCCGGTCCCTCCGAGTGGCCCTTCCGGGTGACTCCTTCGAGCGGAAACGGGAGCGCCATTGCGCGAATTTGAGATTCGACACCCGGAACGATTCCGGCGTATTCTCGCGAAACTTCCCGCCGGAGATTCGGTTTCTCCGGTTTCCCTCTCCCACTTCCCCAATCTTCTTCATCCCATGTCCAACTCCGCAATCGCACCCCAACCGGAACTCGGCACTTCGGACAAGGCCGTCATCGAGGAACTCCGCAGTGCCTACGCCGCCATGCGCGAGCAACTGGGGCGCGTGATTGTCGGACAGGAGGATGTCGTCGAACAGCTCCTCATCTCGATCTTCTGCCGCTCCCACGCTCTCCTTGTGGGAGTTCCGGGACTGGCCAAGACGCTGCTCGTTTCGACTCTCTCGGAGGTGCTCGATCTCAGCTTCAAACGCATCCAGTTCACCCCTGACCTCATGCCCGCCGACATCACCGGCACCGAGGTGCTCGAGGAGGACATCGGCACGGGCAAGCGCGTCTTCAAGTTCGTGAAGGGTCCCGTCTTTGCGAACATGATCCTCGCCGACGAGATCAACCGCACTCCGCCGAAAACACAGGCCGCCCTGCTCGAGGCAATGCAGGAGCACCACGTCACCATCGGCGAAGAGACCTACCCGCTGCCCGAGCCCTTTTTTGTCCTCGCGACCCAAAACCCCATCGAGCAGGAGGGCACCTACCCGCTCCCCGAGGCGCAGCTCGACCGCTTCATGTTCAACATCCGCGTGAACTATCCTTCGGCGGCCGAGGAAGAGGCCATCATCAGGCGCGTCACCGGCACCTACCAGGCGGAGATCACCACCCAGCTCACGGGCGAGGCGGTGATCCGCCTCCAGCAGGTCGTCCGGCGCGTCCCCGTGGC
>CALDKL010000224.1 GCA_937898895.1 uncultured Verrucomicrobiae bacterium
ATCCGCGGGGACTTCTCATCACCGAGACGAGTCCGATCGTGCGCCAACTCGTCCGGCTCAAGGGTATCATCGACCATCCCGTCGATGACGCGCCGCTCATCACCGAGTTTGTGCAGATGGAGTTCGCCGAGGCGAATGTTGTTGCCCAGATCATCCAGGCCGCAATGGACGCCCGAATGGAGGAGCGCCTCCGCCAGAGCGAACGCGGGGGAACCGTGACCGGAGCGCGAAGCACCAACCCGACACCCCAGGGCCAGCCCCAGCAGAGTCAGTCGAATCAGCAAAACGCCTCAAATCAGAACGCCCGTTCCAAGGGCGGCAACGTCATGAATGGCGTGGGAACCGCCGACCAGCCTGCCGCGCAACTGATTCCCGATGATCGGCTCAATCGGATCATGATCGTGGCTTCGCCCACCGATGCGGCCTATGTCCTCGAACTGATCCGCGAGTTCGACAAGCCGCTCGAGAACCACCAGCCCGTCGAGCGCAAGCTGCGGTATGTGAAGGCCAACGACATTCTCCCCGTGCTCGTCGATGTCCTGCAGGACACCGGCACGGGCGAGACGATGCTGCCCGGCGGGCGTCAGATCCAGACTCGGCCCACACCGGTGACCTCCTCTCAGCTCGCGACCCTCACGGGCACCAACCGGACTCAGCAGAACAACCAGAATCGCAACCAGCAATCCTCTTCCTCGACCAGCGAAGTGGGTGGACGCGAGGACCAGATCGCCTTTCCGCTGGACGACGTCGCCCCCATCTCCGTGCTCGTGGGGAAAACCCGGGTGATCGCGGATCGCCAGTCGAACGCCATCATCGTCTCCGGCACACGCGAGTCGGAGCAGATCGTGCTCGACATGATCGACCGTCTCGACCAGCGCCCCGTGCAGGTCTATCTCGCCACCGTCATCGGAGAACTCACCCTCACCGACAACACGCAGCTGGGAGTCGATTACATCCAGCGGTTCATGAAGTGGAACGGGGCCAAGCCGGGGGCGGGCGGATGGACCAGCGGAAATCTCAATGGTCGACCGGACATTATTGAGAAAGGCAACATCGCGAACATGGCCGACATGATCACGACGACGCCTTTTGGACCCACTTCGGGCCTCAATTTCTACGGTCAGATTGGCGAGTCGCTCGATGTCATCGTCACCGCGCTCGAATCGACGCAGCGGTTCAAGGTGCTTTCGCGCCCCGTCGTCTACACCCAGAACGGAAAACGCGCCGAGATCACCTCGGGTCAGGAAGTGCCGTATCCGGAGACAGCCGTGACCGATACGAACAATCCGAATTCGGTGCGTTCCACCGTTGCCTACAAGGACGTCGTGCTGAAACTCGAGGTGCTGCCCACGATCAACGAGGACAACGAAGTCACTCTCGATATCGTTCAGATCAACGATCGTGTCGTGGGTCAGCAGGTCGTGGATGCAAACGAGATTCCCATCATCGGCAAGCAGGAACTCAACACTACCGTCTCGGTCGCCAATCGTTCCACCATCATCCTCGGGGGACTGATTTCCGAATCAAAGGACACAAAGGAAGAAGGCATTCCCATCCTGAAAGACATTCCCATCATTGGTTATGCGGCGAAATCCACTGCGGTGGCGAAGGATCGCTCCGAGTTGATGATCTTCATCCAGCCGATCGTGGTGCGGAGTGACCAGGACACCACCTATGCCAGCTACGACGAGGACGTGCGCAGCGAGATCGGCGAGGACGCCGCTGCAACCTTTCCCGAGCCGGGAAATCCCACGATCATGCACCGGGCCGAGGTCGTGCGAGATGCCGAGACAGACCAGAATCCCTTGAAGTGGCTCGGGCGGAAGCTTTTCGGAAAACAGAAGGTGCCGAGGGAGCCTCTCCCGTGAATCCGGGGGAGTAGCTAGTGTGGGGGGAGAGTGTTTTCCCGGCCCGCTTTGCTGGTCCGTTCGTCTGTGGAGGCGAGCTGGACTGCTGTCCGGGGAAGAATGGATTACCCGCAAGAGACCCCGTTGGGGGAAAGCAGCGGGGCGCCTTGGTTGGATACGATCCTTCTGCGACAGGGCATCTCGCCAAACGAAGCCCCTCTCGACTTTGGAATTCGGATTCAGCGGGCGGGGGTGGACTCACTGCCGTCGTCCACGGGAGTCAATTCGAACAGGCCTGTGATGCGACCGACCCGCCCGAGGGGGCCGGGCTCGTGCATGCCTCCGACGAGGAGGTCGGGTTTTCCGTCGCCGTCAAAATCACCCGCGAGCAGTGAGGCGAGATTCGAAGGAGCATCGATCATCCGCCGCGGGCGGAAGTTCTGTTTGCCGTCGTTCTCGAGCCAGAGCAGGCTCGGAAAATCCTCGATGTCCCACTGGGAATAGAGGCTCGAAACCGCGATGTCGAGGTCGGCGTCGCCATCGAGATCGTGCGCGAGTGACCGATAGCAGCCCGGCATGCGAACGAGGTCGTGGGGCACGAGATCGCCCTTCCGATTCTCGAGCCAGCGCAAGCCGTGGTATGGCTTGGCGAGAGGGATCTCATCCATCATGTCGCCGTTGCTCCAGAGAAAGTCGAGGTCACCATCTCGATCCAAATCGACCGTGGAGAAACCGGACGAGCCAAAGGCCGGATGCGGGGCTTGCGCGAGAATGTGGCTCTCGAACTCTCGTCCTCTGCCGAGATTGCGGAACAGGACGAGGCTTTCGTGTTCCTGCGAGAAGAGCACCACAAAATCGAGTTCGCCGTCGCCGTCGTAGTCGAGAACCTTGCTCTGGAGTGGGCCATTTACACTCGCGATCTCGTGGCTGACAAAACGGGTCGGTGAGACTTGCTCGAGCCAGAGCAATCCGCCGCTCTTGCGCCAGCCGAATTGAACGACGAGCAGATCGGGTTTCCCATCCCGGTTGAAGTCGCCCGCGCCGAGGTCGGAGACGCGCGCGCACTGGCTGAGAAGGGTCTGCGGATCGTAGCTCCCGTCTCCGCGATTGCGCAGCAGCCACACCGAGCCGATCGGGGAGTCGGTGGGGTGGATATCGCCGTAGGATGCGATCGCCAGATCCCGGTGTCCGTCTCCGTCGTAGTCGAGCGCCAGCACCTGCGATGGGGATGCCACGGGAAAGAGGATGTCTTCTTCCCATCCCGTCCTGCCGAACGAAAGTCGTGTCACGGCTTTCCTTTCCTCGTCTCCCGCGAGGACTTCGTCGCGGCCATCGCCGTCGAGATCAACTGAAGTCAGGAAGGTGATGATGGGGCGCTCCGTGCACGGTGCCAGTCCGACGGATTCCTTGCGAAAGCGCAGGCTGGCCCCGGCGAGCGTCTCGGATCGGAGGGGCGGAAATCGTTCCGGGCTGTGGGCCTGATACTCGTTCAGCAAGGAGGTGTATTCCTCCGGATCCAGAGGCAGATTTTTTTCCCGGATCCACACACTCATGAATCCAAAGACCTGCATCCAGCTCGCCCGAGGCATCGCCTCGGGACTCGGAGCGAGGTGGCAAGCCGTGCAATACTTCTGTGCAAGAGCGGGCAAGGGCTCTGCTCGGCCCGACGAAGGCATCAGCAGCAGCGGCGACAGGGCGAACGAACCCAAGATCGATCGCCAACCCGATGGTGACTGTTGCGAGATGCTCAAGTGTGCCGATGGCGGGTGTTCCGGACACCGAGAAGCCCTTCGCCTGTCGTGTCACCGCTGCCCCAGACGTTTGCCGAGCTTGTCGCGCACATCCGCCCGGAAGCGGTCGATGAAACCGCAGACGTAATCCGTCAGATCCATCGTATCCCCTGCGACGAGCGGAGTCAGGTCCATTCCGAAGATGACCTGCGTGCTCTCGTCGGTCGCGTGCGACTCGAAGAAGGTCGCGTTTGCCGCCCGCCGCCCCAGCGTGGCGATGTCGTATCGTTTGCCTCCGGCGATCTGGGAATCGAAAACGCCGTTCAACGCCGCCGCTAGATTGTCGCGTCCGCTCACATCCATGAGCACTTTTTCGTTGTCCGGAAGCCAGTCGAGGTTGCGCCACACCTCGCAACCGATCACCTGACCGGGGCGCTCCTCGGATGGCAGTTCGCGCATGGCCTGCAAGGCCGCCACCATCACGCCGATGTGTGTGTCGTGCTTGTCGGCGGGATTGTGGGTGTAGACGACCCGTGGCTTCGTCGCCGCGAGGATGGTTTTCAAATCCACCTTCAGGTCGGTTTCCGTCGGACTCTTCACTGCGCTGCTCGCATAATCGAGCTGGATCATGGCCCCGTATCTGCCGACCACGGCGGCGGCGTCCTGCTCCCGTCGGCGGATCTGCATCATGTCCGCATCGGTGAAGGTGCCGTAGGGTCCGGTGCGCGAACTGCCCGCTCCGTTTGTGCAGGTGACCCCGCCGAACCATTTGTCGTCTTGTGCGAAGCATGTCAGGATGCCGTGAAACGCCATGAACTCGAGGTCGTCATGGTGTGCGCCGATGCCCAGGTGGGTGACGCGGGCGAGTGCCTCCTCGAGAGGTTTGCCGTCGGGGATAAAAACCTCTGCGCTTGGGTTGAGCAGTTTCATGGAATGTTTCCTCCTGGATCACTTCCTGATTTCCGGCAGGCTTGCCGCCGCCACCGCCTGGCCAACGCGGCGACTCTTTTCGTCCGGCACGTGCAGGGTGACCTTTCCCGCGACTTCGGGGAACTCGCGCCGCAGCACCTC
>CALDKL010000225.1 GCA_937898895.1 uncultured Verrucomicrobiae bacterium
GGTCGATTCGGCTCATGCTTCCGGGCGGCTGATGCGGTGAAAATAGGCCCGTTGAGGGAAAAGATCGATCCTTCCCGTTGACCGAGCGGCCCTTTTCCGGAAAGATTCGGCCACCTCTCTCGGCTCATGTACGAACGTCGCACTGAAAAACTGCTCCCCCTGCCTCGGTTCATGGGTCGCATGGCGAAGACGGTCTGTTTCGTCCTCGTCTTTATCCTCGCCGCGCTCGCCATCGGGGTGCTCGGCTATCACAGCGTTGCGGGGCTATCCTGGATCGACTCGCTCCTGAACGCCTCCATGATCCTCACGGGTATGGGACCGGTCGATCCGATGAAAACGGACGCAGCGAAGCTCTTCGCATCGCTCTACGCCATCTTCAGCGGCAGCGTTTTTCTCACCGCTATTGCATTCGTCCTCGCGCCGATATTTCATCGCCTCCTCCACCGATTCCATCTGGACGAGGATGAGGAGGAGGAACAGTGAACAAGGGCGATCCCTCCCTCACTTTCCTGACAATGGCACCTGGACGGGATTCATCAGGTAGGCGATGAGGTCGCGCACCTGATCCGATGGGAGGGAGGAGAGAATGCCTTCCGGCATCATCGAGAAGGGCGATGTTTCGGTCCTGACAATCTCGTTTCGGCCGAACGTGAGTGTCTCTGTCAGGGTCCTGATCGAGAGGGTTTGTTCATCCTGACCCGCAGTCACTCCCCCGACTTTCCTTCCGTCTTTCAGCGTGAGAAAGCTCATGCGATAGTCGGCACTGACGACGGCACCGGGATCGACGATGTTCTCGAGAAGGTAATCGAGATTCGCCCGCCCCGATCCGGTGAGATCGGGCCCGATCTTGCCTCCTTCGTCGTACAAGGTGTGACAGGAAGAGCAGATGGCGGAAAAGAGTGCGCGGCCCTTCCCGAGGTTGGCTGAGGCGAGAGCCGCAGGCGTCAGTGCTCCCTTCAGTGTTTCCATGAGGGCCTTCTTCTCGGCCGAGGATTCGCGCAACTCACCCCACACCTGGGTGAGCTGATTGCTGAGGACTTCGTCTCCGAATTCGCGAATCTGGCGTGCACGAAAGGCACCGAGGTCCGCTTTGGGCACGGTCCCGGCAGCGATCACTGCGAGGAGGGATCTCGCAAAAGCCGGGCGCGAAACGAGTGTATCGAGCACGGCGGGGCGATCCTGCGGGTGGAATTTCCGGTAGGATTTCGCGATCCGCTCGCCCATGGAGGGATCCTCGAAGAGGGCGAGGCCGCGGACGGCGGTCGTGGTGAGGCCGCGCTTCTCGAGGAGTTTCTCGCAGAGAACGCGCAAGTCCGGAGGCCGCGCCTCGACAAGGGTCTTCAGGGCTTCCTCACGATCCATCACATCCGCTTCGTTATCGAGGGCGAGGGCCTTCACCTCTTCGAGAGCGCGTCCATCGCCGAAGACAATGCTGAGTTCGCGGACGATTCGGGAATCCGAATTCTCTGCGATGGAATCCCAGTGCGACGGTTTCGGAGCCTTTCGGATCCCCCGGAACGCCTCCGCCATTCCTTCGAGGACGGATGCGGAGGAATCAACCGAGAGCAAATCGTCGAGTGCCTCCGGCTGCCTCGCCAGACTTCGGGCGATCCACTTCGTCACCTTCGGCCAGCGGCAAGCCGCAGCGATTCCGACGAGCGCCTGCGGATCCGTTTTCGCCAGAGGCGAGATGCCAAACCAGAGCAGGCTGGGCAAAAACGGATCGCCCGCGTCCTCCTCGTGAGAAAGGAGGGCGAGGGCGAGATCGGGGCGTCGTTCGAGTGGGAGACGCTGCAGGACGGAGGCGAGATTCAGCCTGACAAAACTCGAAGACTCCGCCTTCGCCATCGCCACCGGATCCAAGGCGAGTTCGGGATACACGGAATCGGCCATCGGACCCGTGATCGCATCGATCGGGGAGAACTGCACGAGTTCGCGCACGGCGAGGGCGCGGGAGTGCTCGTCGGGTGATGCCAGGTCCGCTTTTGGCCAGGGTTTGCGCCAGGCGAACGGTTTTGTTGGTTTGGCAGGCTTGCCAAAGCTGATCCGGTAGATGCGCCCACTCGTGCGATGGACTCCGGTGCTCTCGTGGCATTCGCCGGTATCACTCCAGTCGAGGAGAAATCCGCTCCCGTCGGGTCCGGTGCTGATCTCGATGCCTCGGAACCAGGGATCGCCGCTGACAAAGATGTCGGAATCGTGTCGACCGACGTAGCCGCTGCCCCGGCGCTCGATCCGTTCGACATTGGTGCGGCGTCCGTGCATGTTCAGGGTGTAGAGTTTGTTGCGCCAGGGTTCGGGCCACTGGTCGGCCTGATAGATCATCAGGCCGATGTGGGCGTGGCCTCCGCCGAGGTGATTCGCTTTCCCGTCGCGGGATTCAGACCAGGCTTTTCCCCGGTCAAAGTGATAGTGGTCGGCGATGGTATCGAGTTTCTCGTAGATGAGCGGATTCGGGGAGTTCGTATCGACGAGGTGGGCTCCGTGAATGAGGTGCCAGAGGTGACCGGTGACGGTGTTGATGAAAAACATCTCTCCGTTCGCATCCCAGTCATGCCCCCACGGATTGGTAGTGCCGTGCGTGAGAACCTCGACGATGTGTTTGTCAGGATGATAGCGCCAGATCCCTCCCTTCATCGGCACGCGGCGTTCTTCCGGGGTTCCGGGCACCCCGATCCGGGCCGGACAGGAATGGCCACAGCGACCATAGAGCCAGCCGTCGGGGGCAAAGCGGAGGCCGTTGGCAAAATTGTGATAGTTCGCCTCGGCCACGGTGAAGCCATCGAGTACTATCTGCGCCGGGCCGTCGGGCAGGTCGTCTCCGTTCGCGTCGGGAAGAAA
>CALDKL010000226.1 GCA_937898895.1 uncultured Verrucomicrobiae bacterium
GATGGACACACTTGTTTCCAGGCCGTTCCCGTCCCGGACGACCACCGCGCCGGAGGACGCCCCCAGAGCGCTCTGGTTCGAGAGGATGAGCGTGCCGTTGGCGATGGTGGTGGTGCCGGTGTAATTGTTCGTGGTATTGGAGAGTCGGATGGACCCACCCCCAGTTTTCAGCAGGCCCGCAGTGCCCGAGATCTGGCTCGCGAGGGTGGCCGACTCGCCGAGGTTCGCGTGCAGGGTGGGCGTCGTGCCCGCGAGGGTGAGCGTGCTGCCGGTGATCGTGTAACCAGACCGCAGGAAGGAAAGCCGATTGGCCGTGATCGGTTCTCCGAGGGTGACGGTGTTGGACACAGGCAGACCACTCCCATACGCATAGGTGAAAATGGCGTACGAGTCATTCAGATTGGGCCAGGCAAGGTCGGACGAGAGATCCCACCAATTCGTCAGCGCGGTGTTCCAGGTTCCGGCACCGCCGAGGTTGGTGCCATCCGTGTTGTTTCCCGTCGTGCTACCGTCCGGATCCCAATAAAAATCTGCCGCAGGCACCGATCCGGGCGAGGTGGCCAGACTCGCCAGAGCCGCGATCAGAAAGGATTTGCGTCGGAACCAGTTCAGCGAACGGAAGGACAGTTTCATGGGAACGGGGAGGGTTGGAAAGCCGCTCACAAAACGTCCGGAAAAATGACCGAGCCTTTCACGAGACAAGCATTGTTCAAATCGAACTAAAGAACAGATATACAGAGATTCCGGACGATTTGTCAACCGAATCCTGATCTTCTCCTTTGGGAAACGAAGTACAGAGTTTGCTTATTCTTCCCTCCGGTGTGCTCAGCCTTGCACACAGAGCTGTGGCAGGTCCCCCTTCTGAAATCCTCCTCGATTCCGTGCTTCCCTTTGTCGAAGGGATCGCTACATTCGGTCTCGATTCCCCATGAAAAAACGCACCCTCTTCACTGCCCTCGGCGTCCTCGCCTCCGTCTGCCTGCTCGTCGCCCAGAACCAGAAACCAACTCCGCCGCCCCAGCCCGAGACTTGGGAGGAGAAAGCCGCTGCCCGCTTCGGAGCGACCCCCTCCGCCGAACACAAAGCCCAGATCGAGGCCAATCTCCCGATCCCCTCAAAGCCGGCGCGAGATCACAAGATCCTCGTCTTCTACCGTTGCGAAGGCTTCATCCACACCTCGATTCCCTTCGGCAATTACGCCCTGAAATCCATCGCGGAAAAAACCGGAGCCTTCTCGGCTGATTTTGCAGATCAGTACTCCGTCTTCACGAAGGAGAACCTCGCCCGCTACGATGCCATCGTCTTCAACAACACCACCGGCCTGAAGCCCGACGAGGCACAGCGGGCCGCCATCCTCGACTTTGTCAACGGAGGCAAGGGCATCGTCGGCTTCCACGCCGCCGCCGACAATTTCGGCGGATGGGATGAGGGCATCGCCCTGATCGGAGGCATTTTCAACGGCCATCCCTGGGGTGCCGGGGGCACTTGGTCCTTCAAGGTCGAAGACCCCGGCCACCCGCTCAATGCCGCGTTCGAAAGCAAAGGGTTCTGGCACAAGGATGAAATCTATTGGTACAAACCCGAAAACTTCCAGGGCCGCGAGAAGCTGCGCGTCCTCCTCAGCCTCGACCTGAGCAAGGCAGCGACCCGCAAGCCGATCGAGAACGAGAAGGAACAGGCGAAACTCGGTGGAAAAACTCCCTCCGAGGTCGACGTGCCGGTCTCCTGGTGCCGAGAAGTCGGCAAAGGGCGGCTCTTCTTTACGAATCTCGGTCACAACGACCTGACCTTCGCCAACCAGACGATGCTCCAGCACATGGTCGATGGCATCCAGTATGCACTGCGGGATCTCGATGCCGACGCGACGCCCTCCGCGAAGGTCACCGTCGACGTCGCCACCGCCCCCGAGCAACCCTGACCAAACCCTCTTGGGTCGCCGAGGCAACCCTCTTCCGAATCCGCGTGATGTTGCACGATTTTCTGCATTTTGCCGAGACCGTCGCCCACGAGGCAGGTCTCCTGACGCTGGAGTATTTTCTCACCGACGCAGCCCGGCCCGAATTCAAGGCAGACGACACGCCCGTGACGGTGGCGGACCGCCGCGCCGAGGAGTGGATCCGCCAACGCATTCGCGAGACCTTTCCCACTCACAGAATCGTGGGGGAGGAATTCGGCGCCTCATCGGAGAGCGCATCGGAAGGCTCCGCCTACCGCTGGATCATCGATCCGATCGACGGGACCAAATCCTTCACCCACGGCGTGCCACTCTACGGAGTGCTGCTCGCACTGGAAATCGAGGGGCGGGTCGAGGTCGGCTGTGCTCATTTCCCGGCCCTGCGCGAGACAATCGCTGCGGCGAGCGGTTGCGGCGCGTGGTGGAATGGTGCACCGTGCCGCGTTTCGGAGGTCTCCGAATTGAATCGTGCCGTCTGCGCCCACATCGACACGGCGTATTTCGCAAAAAACGGCAAGGGCGAAAAATGGGACCGACTTCAGAAGGCGGTCTACTACAACGCAGGCTGGTGCGATGCCTACGGCTACCTCCTCGTCGCGACGGGTCGGGCCGAGATCATGATCGATCCTGTCATGGCAGTGTGGGATTGCGGGCCCTTCCCGCCGATTTTCCGCGAGGCGGGTGGATATTTTGGAGATTGGTCAGGCAACGAGGGCCGCATCGACGGCGGCGAGGCGCTCGCCACCAACGCTGCCCTGCGGGACGAAGTCGTCGCCCTGTTGCGCGAGGAACCACGGTGAGGCGGAAGCATGGGTGGCTGGAATGGCTGGAATGGCTGGAATGGCTGGAATGGCTGGAATGGTGGGGGGCGCTTGGGAAAGCGCCCTTCCCTGAAACCGTGAAGCTCGCGTAGAGGGAAACGCGGAGGCGCCGGTGGCTGGAATGGTGGGGGGCGCTTGGGAAAGCGCCCTTCCCTGAAACCGTGAAGC
>CALDKL010000227.1 GCA_937898895.1 uncultured Verrucomicrobiae bacterium
TCGTCGTCACCGCCCATGGTGAGATCGAAAATACGATCGCGGCACGGAAGCTGGGAGTGCGTGAGTTTTTTACGAAGCCTCTCGATTTCACGGCCTTCACGGCTGCGCTCGCGGCACTCCTGCGGTCGGCCGATCCGGAAAGGGGGATGGAGCGTCCCCCCGGCGGAGACGGGGCATTCCTCGGGGCGGCGCTCTCGATGCGTCCGGTGTTCCGCCAGATCGCGCACGCTTGTGCGAGCAGGGAGCCGACTTTGATTCGTGGCGAAGTCGGGACGGGAAAAACGCGGGCGGCACGACTCATTCACGAACACTCCGGTGCCGCGCCGGGGGCCTGGGCCGTCCACCTGCCTGGGGACGGGGATCTCCCGGCAAGCCTGGCCGAGGCACACGGAGGCAGTCTGCTCATTGAGGAAGTCGCCGCACTGGCCCCCGCAGATCAGGGATGGCTCGTTCAGGCGATGGAATCGGCAGACGATTCCCTCCCCCGTCTCCTCGCCACGACGACTCGCGATCTCGCGGCGGCGGTCGCGGAAGGGAGTTTTCGCGGCGATCTTTTTTACCGTTTGCAGGTGCTCGAAATCCGCCTTCCTCCCCTGCGCGATCGGATCGAGGATCTGCCGGCCCTGACAGACTTCTTCACCG
This sequence comes from uncultured Verrucomicrobiae bacterium, assembly GCA_937898895.1. GTDB lineage: Bacteria > Verrucomicrobiota > Verrucomicrobiia > Verrucomicrobiales > DEV007 > Arctic95D-9. The sequence goes on from CALDKL010000227.1 coordinate 643, forward strand.
GTCAACTGGCATCGGGCCGCCATGTCGAATTCGCCGGACCCGCCCTGCGGCAGCTTGCCGGATACGATTGGCCTGGCAACTTGCGAGAGTTGCGCAACGTCGTCTCTTTCGCCATCACCGCCGCTGCCGGAGGCACTCTGCTCGAGCCGCACCATCTCCCGGTGCATCTCACGGAGGCGCGAGAAACAGAAGCGGGCGGATCGGGTGACCTCGCCCGTTCCCTGCACGAGGCGCTGGACCACTGGCTCGAGGATCGAATGTCGGGCGAACCCCGACCGAACTACGGAGCACTTTCGGAAGCGCTCGAGGCGGCGCTGATCCGGGCATTGCTGCCCCGATACGGAGGACGCCTCGCCCGCCTCGCCTCGGATCTTCAGGCAAACCGCACGACCTTGCGAAAGCGACTGCGCAGTGGGACGGCGGCGGATTGAGCAGATTTTGTCCAGGGAGTGGATTGGAATTGACCACTTTTGGGAAACCCGGTCCTGCCCCTTGTCAGGTGGTGGCGAATACGCTCTAAGGAGCCTCGTCTATTCAAATCAATGAAACCCGTCTCTCGCCTCTTGTTCCGTGCCGCCGTTCCGAGCTTGCTCGCGGGGGCGTGTTGGCTCCTTCCGCTCTCTGCCGAGGAGCAAGCAGCCGTCGAAAGCACCCTCGATCCCGTCGTCGTTTCGGGAACCGAGCCGAGTGCCAAACCGGTCTTCCTCGCCGACGCCGAAAGCCATCTCGACGTGCCTCTCGTCGTCACGCCGACTCGCGAAGTGGCTCCGGCGACCCTGTCGCCGTATTCCCTCGCAACGATCAGCGGAGAACGGATCATCGAGCGTCTCGGACGCACCTTGCCGGAATTGCTCGGGGAAACGCCTTCGGTGATGGTGCAGAAGACCTCGCACGGGCAGGGTTCACCCTACATCCGCGGATTCACCGGCTACCGCAATCTCGCCCTCATTGATGGGGTGCGGCTCAACAACTCGACCTTTCGCGACGGACCGAATCAATACTGGAGCACGATCGATCCCTATTCGCTGCGGTCCATCGAACTGGTCCGCGGGCAGGGTTCGGTGCTCTACGGTACCGACGCGATCGGCGGCACCCTCAATGCCCTCACGGCGCGTCCCCTGTATGCCGAATCCGGATCCCTCGTCGGAGGCCGCACCTTCGGACGCTGGTCCTCTGCCGAGCAGAGTTACACGGGACGGGTGGAGGGCTCCGTGTCCGAGGCGGATCAATACGGCTTCCTCTTCGGATTCACCGGAAAGGACTATGGCGATCTCCGCACGGCAGGGCAGGGGGAAAATCCGAACACGGGCTATGAGGAATGGGATGCAGACGTGAAGGGCGAGTTTTTCCTCAATCCCGACACCCGCCTCACCTTCCTCCATCAACAGGTTCGTCAGAACGATGCCTGGCGCACTCACAGCACGATCTACGGCATCCCCTGGCGCGGCACCACCATCGGATCAGACCAACGCCGCTCGTTCGATCAGGAACGGCAACTCACCTATCTGCAACTCGAAGGCAATCCGGAGGGCGTCGTCGATCACTACCTCGTCGGCATCAGTCACCAGCACCAGGGCGAAGATCAATTCCGCATCCGTGCCGTCGGCGACGGGAGGCGGCATCGCAGCGGATTCGATGTCAATACCTACGGAGCCATCGCACAGCTTTCCTCCGATACCGCCGCAGGCTACCTCACCTACGGGGCGAGCTACTACATCGATCGCGTCGATTCCTACCGGAACAACTACAATCCCAACGGCAGTTTCAGCGGCAGCGAGATCCAGGGGCCGGTACCGGATGACTCGACCTACGAAATGGCCGATGTCTTTATCCAGGACCGGATCACGGTGAACGACCGACTCGACGTCTGGCTCGGCGTCCGCACCACCCAGGTGCAGGCAGAGGTCGGTCGCGGCCAGGATCCCGTGACCGGGAATCCCTTCTCCCTTGAGGAAGAGTGGACGAGCACGGTCGGCAGCGGACGTTTCCTCTACGATCTCGACGGCAGCGATACGCTCGCGCTCTTCGGAGGTGTCTCGCAGGGCTTCCGTGCGCCCAATCTGTCCGACCTTTCCCGTCTCGATCTCGCGAGGTCGGGCGAGATTGAGACTCCCTCACCCTGGCTCGAACCCGAAAAATACACCTCCATGGAAATCGGAGTCCGCAAGGATCTCGAATCGACTCACCTGTCGGCGGCCTACTACTACACCGAGATCACCGATTACATCGTCGGCAAACGGACGGGTCGAATCGTGAGTGGGGCCAACGAGGTGACGAAAACCAACGGAGGGGAAGGATACGTCAGTGGAGTGGAACTCGAGATCGAACAGGGTCTCACCGAGAATCTGACCCTCTTCGGTTGGTTGTCCTGGCAGGATGGCGATCTGGAGAAAGACGGAGTCCGCGAGCCGATGAGCCGCCTGATGCCGCTGACGGCGGAGGCGGGGGTGCGCTGGTCGCCCTGCGACAGGGCTTGGGTGGAGTTGCTCGCCTACGGAGCGGCCGAGCAGGATCTGATGCCGCTGCGCGACACGCTCGACACTGAGCGCATTCCGCCCGGCGGCACCTCCGGTTATGTCATCGGCACGCTGCGCGGCGGCTATGACCTGGGCAACGGACTCACCCTCACCGCTGCCCTCGAGAACCTTACCGATGAGCCCTATCGCGTCCACGGTTCCGGCATCAATGGGCCCGAGCGAAACTTCATCCTCGGGGCAGAGTGGAAGTTCTGAGGGATCGCCTCCCTTCAATGGGTGTCGCCGCCTCGACAAGAGATTGGCGGCACGCCTGATTCGGCCTTGAAACAATAAACCCGTCGCGGTCTCCCGCGACGGGTTCTTCCGTGGGTCAGGAAGCACGGAAAGGGATTACTCGGCCTTCGGTTTTTCCTTGGCCTCGCCCTTGGGCTCACCTTTGCCTTTGCCCTTGCCTTTGGGGGGCTTCGGCGGGGCGGAGAGTTCGGCCTTGTCGAGTTGGCCGTCCTTGTTGGTGTCGCGGCTCTTGAACATCTTGGCGGGATCGCCGCCCTTTTCCTTTGCCTTGACGGCGTTGGGGCCGGCCACAAACTCCGCTTCAGAGAGGGTGCCGTTGCCGTCCTTGTCGAGTTGCTTGATCGTAGCTTCGGCGCGCTTGGCGGGATCACCGCCCTTGCCCTTGCCTTTTTCTTTGCCTTCTTCCGCCTGAAGACCGACAGCCAAACCGGCCATCAGGGTGGCCAAAACGAGGAATTTATTCATCAGATGTAGGGTTCTCAATTGAGGTTAATCGGGACAACCGCCCCGGAGGAACAACCGTTCCCGCTTCTATTAACGCCGAGAACGAACAATCGTTGCAAAAAAATCTCTCAAGCGTTCGATTTTTTGAGGGCGGCCTCCATCAGCTGGAAGCCGCGGTCGATCAGAAGGACGCGATCCTCGAGAAGGCCAGCGGCGAGCAGGGCATTGTCGAGGAGCTGCGCCGCAGCGAGTTTTGCGAGGTCGGGATTGGTTTCGCGGGCGGCAGCGAGGGCGTGGACGAGGCCGTGCCGGGGATTGACCTCGAGTTCGACTTTTTCAAACGGCAGCGGTTCGCCGGGATTCATGGCCCGCATCATCTGGCGCATTTGCGCACCCATTCCGTGGGCGGGTACGAGGACGGCAGCAGGGCTGCTGATGAGTCGCTTGCCCGCCGCGACGGTTTCTACGCGGTCTCCCAGCTCGGTGGTGAGAAATTCACAGAGAGCCGTCATGGCCTCGTCGGAGAGTGCTTCGCCGGGAGTCTCGATGTTCGCGTCGTCGGCGAGTTCGACTTTGGAGGAGGCAGCGGAAAGGAGCGGCTTGCCGTCGAATTGGTGGAGATGCTGGAGGAGGTATTCGTCGATTGTGTCGAGGAAGTAGATCACCTCGATTCCGCGTACCTTGAGAGCCTCGAGGTAGGGCCCGGCCTCGACCGAAGCTCGGTCGGTGCCGGTGAGGTAATAGATTGTGTCCTGCCCCTCTTTGGCGCGGGTGAGGTAGTCTTCGAATCCGGTCAGGGTGCCCGGTTCGCACAGGCTGCTCTCGAAACGCAGCAGTTTGGCGAGACCTTCGCGATGCTCAAAATCGGTCACGATGCCTTCCTTGAGGAAGCGCGAGAATTTCGTGTGGAACTCCCTGTATTTGTCGGCCTTGTCTTTTGCCTCGCCGTCGAGGAATCTCAGAAAGCGTTTTGTGACGGCGCGGTTGATCGTGCGGACGAGGGAGCTGTCCTGCATCGATTCCCGACTGATGTTCAGGGGGAGGTCGGCACTGTCGATGACACCGCGGAGAAAACGCAGCCATTCCGGAAGAAGTCCCTCGGGTTTGTCGTCGATGAGAACGTTTCTGCAATACAGCGAGACGCCCGGCTCCATCTGGCCCATTCCCCAGAGTTCGGTGTTTTCGGTCGGCACGAAGAGGAGGGCATTCAGTTCGATGGGGGAATCCACATTGAAATGCATGCGGTAGCGGGGCGCGTCATAGGCCTTCGCGGAGAACTTGTAGAACGAGTCGTATTCCTCGTCGGAGACCTCGTTCTTTTTCTTCCGCCAGATGGCTTCGACCTTGTTGATGCGCTCCTCGCCGATCATGACGGGAAAGGAGACGAAATTCGAATAGTTTTCGACGATGGAGCGGATGCGGTCGGCTTTGGCGAAGTCGGCGCAATCTTCGCGCAATTTCAGAACGATGCGGCAGCCACGAGGCAGGTCTTCGGCAGATTCGGTGATTTCATAGCCCGTCTTGCCGTCGCTGGTCCAGACGAGCGATTCGGAGCCCTCGCGCCACGAGCGGCTGTGGACGGTGACTTCGTCGGCAACCATGAAGGCGGAGTAAAATCCGACGCCGAATTGGCCGATGAGCGCACTCTCCTTTCGAGCCGATTCCTCGAGATTGCGGAGGAAGGCCTTGGAACCGGAGTGGGCGATGGTGCCGAGGTTTTCGTGCAGCTCTTCGCGGGTCATGCCCAGGCCGTGGTCGGCGATGGTGAGGGTCTTGGCCTCTTCATCGACGGAGAGCTGGATCTCGAGGGGCAGTTCGGGACCGGAGATCGCGCTCTCGGTGAGCTGGAGATGGCGCAGCTTCTCGAGGGCGTCGGAGGCGTTCGAGACGAGCTCGCGCACGAAAATCTCCTTGTCCGTGTAGAGCGAATGAATGACGATGTCCAGCACCTGGCTGACCTCGGCCTGGAACTCGCGTTTTTCGGGAGCAATCGTGGTAGACATGG
>CALDKL010000228.1 GCA_937898895.1 uncultured Verrucomicrobiae bacterium
GGATTTCGGGATCGTTCCGGTCGAGGCTCAGGCCTGCGGCAAACCGGTCATCGCCTTCCGCGACGGTGGGGCACTCGAGACCGTTGTTGAGAACCGAACCGGAGTCTTTTTTGACCGTCCGGACGCTGCGACTCTCGCCGCCGCCGTGCGCGATCTGGAGAAGCGTGAGTGGGATCCTCGTCGCATCCGTCGAAACGCCGAGCGTTTTTCCACCGCCCGATTCCTCGAGGAAACGAGCGACTTGCTACGGCGCGTCGACGAGTCGGTGCCGGCAGCCGTGCTCGAGGAGCGTCATGTCCGGGGATCGATCCTGACCGAACCCAGCCATGCCGGGGGCGTCCGCCCGGTATCCTGGATGGGAATCCTGCTGATGGGGTTGTTGTCAGGGCTGTTTCTTGTTTCCGGATCGGTCAGGAAGAAAGGGGATCTGGCGCGGCGCTGGCCGAGCCCGTCCCTCCGGACCGAGGTCAAATCCTGGTTCGTGGGCGACGGAGTGGCTTCCGGTGCCGGGGAAAGGACGATGCGGGTGCCATCCGTCGGTGCGTCTCCGGAGGCGGCGTCGAACGACCAATCGGAGACGGTGAAGGAGGCGATCGAACCGAAGCGGAACAAGGTCGCCCTGTCTTCCGTCATCGAAGCTCAGGAAGACACGAACCTGACCCGATGATTGTAGGCGGTCCCTACGGGTAATTCTACGGGTGATCCTCCTGGAAAGGGGATGTTGTTTCGGGATCGGAACCTCACCGCTTTCCTTCACTGCGGTCTCCGGCCAGTCGTCTCATCACGACATAAAACACGGGCGTGAAGAGTAGTCCGAAGAAAGTCACTCCGATCATGCCATAGAACACGGCCGTTCCCAGAGCCTGACGCATTTCGGAACCCGCGCCGCGGGCGATCACCAGCGGCAGCACTCCGAGAATAAAGGCAAAACTGGTCATCAGGATTGGCCGGAGGCGCAATCGGCAGGCTTCAATGGCTGCCGTGAAACGGTCCGCACCGGTGTCCTGAATTTGTTTGGCGAACTCGACGATGAGGATGGCGTTTTTGGCGGCAAGGGCTACGAGGACGACGAGACCGATTTGGGTGAAGATGTTGTTGTCCATGCCGCGCAGCGAGACGCCGCCGATGGCGGAGAGCAGGCACATCGGCACGATGAGGATGATGGCGAGGGGGAGATTCCAGCTTTCGTATTGAGCCGCAAGGACGAGAAAGACAAAGAGGACGCAGAGAGGAAAGATGTAGAAGATCGTGTTTCCCGCGAGGATCTGCTGATAGGTGAGGTCGGTCCACTCGTAGGCGAAGCCGTTCGGCAAATGCTCTCTTGCTAGCCGATCAACGGCGGCGATCATCTCGCCGGAACTGATCCCCGGAAGGGTATTGCCGTTGATGTCGGCGGAGTAGTAGAGATTGTAGCGCTGGACTCGATCGGCTCCACCTTTCTTCGAGACGCGGACAAGGGCCCCGAGGGGAACCATGTCGCCGTCCTGATTGCGGATCTTGATGCGCATGAGGTCTTCGGGTTCGGTGCGCATGCTGGGTTCGGCCTGAGCGGTGACCTGATAGGTGCGCCCGAAGAGGTTGAAGTCGTTGACGTACACCGATCCGAAATTGACCTGAAGGGCTTCGTTGAGGTCGGCAAGAGAGATCCCCATGGTCTTGGCCTGGGCCCGGTCGATGTCGATGTGATACTGAGGCACGTTGGGTCGGAAGCCGGAGAGGATGGAAGTGAATCCGGGTTCTTTCTGAAGTGCCTCGAGGAGGCGATGGGTGGCGTCCTCGAGAGCGGCCAGACCGGCATTGTTGAGGTCCTGGACCTGGAGTTTGAATCCCCCGGCACTGCCGAGACCCCGGATGGGCGCGGGGGGGAGGATGAGAACGCGCGCATCCGTGATCTCGGCAAACGCCTGGCGCAGCATGGCGAGATATGGTTCGCCGTGCAGGGAGGGATCGCGGCGTTTGGAATAGTCATCAAGGGTGATAAAGGCTGCGCCGATGTTCGATTGATTCGCCTGAAGGACTGTGGAATAACCCGAGATGCCAAAGGTATGAGCGACGCCGGGAAGATTCAGGGCGATCTCGTCGATCTGTTGCATGACGGTGTCGGTCCGCTCAAAGGAGGCACCGTCGGGCAGGAGTACGACGACGAGGTAGTAGCCCATGTCCTGAGTCGGGATGAAGCCGGTTGGGACGGTGCGAAAGAGATGAAAGGCACTGCCGACTAAGGCGGAATACAAGATCAAGGCGACGACCGTGAGCCGCAGGAGTCGCCTCACGATACGGGCGTAGGTGTTGGCGGTGAAACGAAAAAGGCGGTTGAAGAGACGGAAAAACCAGCCAAACAGAACGTCGAGTAGGCGACTGAAGGCGTCACCGCGCTGGTCATGGGGGCGAAGGAGGAGGGCGCAGAGGGCGGGGCTGAGGGTGAGTGAATTGATCGCGGAGATGACGGTGGAGGAGGCGATTGTTAGAGCGAACTGTTTGTAGAACTGTCCGGTGATTCCGCTGATGAAGGCGGTGGGCACGAAGACGGCGCAGAGGACGAGGGACATGGCGATGACGGCACCGCTGACCTCGTTCATGGCTTTGATGGAAGCTTCGCGAGGGGCGAGGCCATTGGCAATGTTGCGTTCGACGTTTTCGACGACCACGATCGCGTCGTCGACGACGATGCCGATGGCTAGGACGAGGCCGAAGAGGGAGAGGTTGTTCAGCGAGAAGCCGAAGGCCTGCATCACGGCGAGAGTGCCGATGAGGGAGACCGGAACGGCGATGAGAGGAATGATCGAGGCCCTCCACGTCTGGAGGAAGACGACGACGACAATGACAACGAGGACGATGGCTTCGAGCAGTGTAGTGAGAACGGAACGGATCGAGGCGCGGACGAATTTGGTGGTGTCGTAGTTGATGCGGTAATCGACTCCAGGCGGAAACCGCTCCTTGAGTTGAGCGAGCTTTTCGTAGACCGCATCGGCGGTCTCGATGGAGTTGCTCGCGGGAAGCTGGAAAACGCGGAGAGAGACCGCATTGTATCCGTCCATGTAGGTCTTGCTGGCATAGTCGCGCGAGCCGATCTCGATGCGGGCGACGTCGCCGAGTTTAACGACGTCTCCATCGTCGCCGGTTTTCAGAACGATCTCGCCGAATTCCGCAGGGGTCTTGAGTCGTCCTGGAGCGGTGAGGGTGTATTGGAACTGGGATCCCTGCGGCACCGGGGGCTGGCCGAGGCTGCCGGCGGCGACCTGGACGTTCTGCTCGCGGATCGCGTCGATCACATCTCCGGCAGTGAGGTCGCGGGCGGCGACCTTTTCCGGATCGAGCCAGATACGCATGGAGTAATCGAGTCCACCGAGAGAGGACGCCTCGGCGACTCCCGGAAGTCGCGCAATTTCATTCTGGATCTGGAGAGTGACGTAGTTCGCGAGGTAGCCCACATCGCGGGATCCGTCAGGGCTGAAAAACTGAGCGGCAAGGGTGAGATCGGGAGAACGTTTTTGAGCCGTCACGCCCTGGCGGCGCACCTCCTCCGGAAGCCGGGCGAAGGCGGCGTTTACCTTGTTCTGCACGAGGACCTGGGCCTTGTCGAGGTCCGTGCCGAGACGGAAGGTGACGGTGATCTGGACCCGTCCGTCGCTGGTGCTCGAGGAGGAGAGATAGAGCATGTCCTCGACACCGTTGATCTCCTGCTCGAGCGGTGTGGCGACGGTCTCGGCCAGGGTGCGGGCGTCGGCTCCGGGATAAAAGGCGGAGACGACGACGGTGGGCGGGGCGACCGAGGGATACTGAGCGATCGGGAGGCCGATGTAGGCGAGTCCTCCCAACAAGGTGATCACGATACTGATGACCCCGGCGAAGATGGGGCGATCAACAAAGAAGCGGGAGAGATTCATCCGGGGGAGGGAAGGGGGGCGAAGAGGGTCACTTGGCGGGTGCGGCCTCCTCCGGAGCAGCAGGGGGTAGGGGATCGACCTTTTTGCCGTTCCGGACAGACATGACCCCTTCGACGACGATGCGTTCGCCTCGTTGGAGTCCCTCGCGGACGACGCGTCGTCCATCGAGGAGAGGCCCGGTTTGGATCTCGCGGTAGGTCGCCGTGTTCTCGGCATCGACGACCCAGACATGGCTGATGCCCTGGTCATCGACGATGGCTTTGTCGGGAATGAGACAGCCCTCGTAGGCTCCACTGCCGGGCACCCTGACACGGGCAAAAAATCCGGGAGCCATGAGTTTGTCGGGATTCGGAAAAACGGCCCGGGCGCGGATCGTGCCGGTGGCGGGGTCGAGTTGGTTGTCGACGAAGTCGATATGTCCCTTGTGGGGAAAGCCACTCTCGTGGGCGAGTTCCATTTCGGCCTCGACCCGTCCGAATTGGGCACTGACTCGTTTTCCTTCGCGATGGAGCTTCCGATATTTCAACACCGAGCGTTCGTCGACCTCGATCATGCAATAGATCGGGTCGAGCGACACGACGGTGGTGAGTAGGGTGGAATCCCTTCCCTCGCTGGTGACGAGGTTTCCCATGGTGACACGGGCATCGCTGACTCTTCCCGAGATCGGCGAACGCACCTCGGTGAACTCGAGATCCAGTTTCGCGGCCCGCAGTTCGGCCACGGCGGCGCGAAGGATGCCGTCGGCGTCCGAGGCGGCTTTGGCCCGGCGCTCGTAATCCTCGGCGGAAATGGCACCGCTGCTCTGAAGTTTTTCGACGTTCG
>CALDKL010000229.1 GCA_937898895.1 uncultured Verrucomicrobiae bacterium
AGTTGGCGCACGTCGAGAAATTTGGTGAGTTCGGTGTTGGCGTGCCAGGGGGGCATGTAGCGATCATTGGCAACGCGGCTGATCGTCTTGGCTCGCCGCGAGACCTCCGCAAAGTTGGTCAGTGGAAAGGGGCCACTTTCCCCAGGGCGGTGGCATCCGGTGCAGTTCGCGTAGATGATCGGGGCAATGTCGCGGTGATAGGTGACGCCGGGTTCCTCGCCCGTGGCGAGCAGTGGGGAGAGAAGGACGATCAGCAGGGTCTGTTTCATACGTTGCGCAATTCGGGGAGACGTGAAGACTCCCAAAACGGTTACGTCTCCCCAAGATTCAGAGGAAAGGAACTCAATGAACCAGGTGTGTCCTTGGAAGTTTCGGACGGCGCAGTCGTTTTCTGTAAAATGTGCGATCAGGCTTGTGGAGCTTGGTGGTGATCCATATCGAGGCAGACGATTGAGGTGGCCCACTCGTTGGAGATTCGCAGCGTAGGGCTGGGGATCTTGTGACTGCGAGTCTGCGTTATGGGGCGAATGATCCAAGGCGCAAACAAGGTAATCCCGAGATTTGATGACAGGGTCATGAGGGTGCAAGAATTGTCGGATGACGAATCCCTCCCTGGTCTTCGAGAGAACACGCGCATGTTCTGCCTGCCGGCCCTGCCTCGGTGCCATGTTGGTTCTGCTCGCGATGCATGTCCTGATCGATGACGCGCCCGCTGTAGAGCCCGTCCGAATCACCACACTCGAAGAACTCCGCGCTGCGCGGGCGGAGATGGCGGCAAAACCGCGCCGCCTCATCGCAAACAACGACGGCTGCGACTGCCTGTATTTTCCAAAGGCGACGGAGCCGACTCCGCAGAATTTCCTCGACCTTCGCACCTCCATGCTTGCCGATTCGCAGGTGGGGACGGTGTCGTATTGCACGATCAGTTCGGGCTTCGGCCTGTTCACGCACGACACCAAGACGGGCGAGCTGCTCACCCGCCAGCCCGCAGATTACGGACTGAAGCCGGACACGAGGAACATCACTGCCGACCTCATCCGCCAGGGCACGGACACACTGCGGGCGGTGACGGATTGGGCGCATAACAACCGGATCGAGTCCTTCTGGTCCATGCGCATGAACGACACGCACGATGTAGCGTATCGTCCCGACAAACCCTACCTCCTCTATCCTCAGTGGAAGGTGGACCACCCCGACATGCTCGTGGGAGAACCGGTGAAGCGCACGCCGCATGGACGGTGGAGTTCGGTGGATTACGCGAAGGATGAGGTGCGTGAAAAGGCCTTCCGCTTTATCGAGGAAGTCTGTCGCAACTATGACGTGGACGGCGTGGAACTCGATTTTTTCCGCCATCTCTGTTACTTCAGGAGTGTGGCGAATGGCGGCAAGGCGAGCGGCGAGGAAGTGGCGGCGATGACGGAACTGATGCGCCGCGTGCGCGCGATGACCGAGGAGGTCGGGCTCAAGCGCCAGCGCCCCATCCTCGTGGCGATGCGGGTGCCCGACTCCGTCCCGTATTCGCTGGAGATGGGTTTTGATCTCGAGACCTGGCTCAAGGAGGGGCTGATGGACATCCTCGTCACCACCGATTACTTCCGGCTGAACCCGTGGGAACACAGCGTCGATCTGGGGCATCGGCACGGCGTGAAGGTGTATCCGGCTCTCACCGATCCGCGGGTGAAAGGAGAGACGCGCTTCCATCGTTCCGGCGTCCCGGCCTACCGAGCGCGAGCCGCAAATGCCTGGGCTGCCGGTGCGGACGGGCTGTATTTGTTCAACCTCTACGACATCGACCGCCAGTCGCCACTCTGGCGGGAGCTGGGTGATCCGGCAGCACTGGCGTTCACGGACAAGGACTATTTCCTGACCGATCTCGATGGCAAACCCACGAGCTGGCTGGCGAAGGGCGACCGACACCAGAACATCCCCGTGGTCACACCCACCGCACATCGCTTGCTGAACGCAGATCAGGTCTTTCACACCACGCTGAGGATCGCCGATGACCTCGAAGCCGCCGTCCGAGCCGGGAAATCGGCCACTGCCACGCTCCACCTCGACCTGCCCGGCCTCAACGACGCCGCCCGTGTGAAGGTCGCGCTCAATGGCATCGACTTGCCGATGGGCAAGCTCCGCAACGGATGGGTCGATTGGTCGCTGGAAATGGGTCAGTTGCAGAAAGGAGCAAACGACCTTGCCGTCAGATGGCTCCCGCCGACGTCGGCTTCCCATACGGAGTGGAGTCTGATTTACGACGGCAACAGTCTGCCCGCGAGCCCGTGGCGGCGCGATCCCGGATCGCAGCGTGTTCACGAGGAGATCCAGGGCGGCGCACTGCTTCTCGCGGACCGTGGTGCGGAGAATGGGGACTATTGCTACTACCGAGCCACCTGGGGTGCCGACCCCGATGGCGAAAGGGTCGTCGAGGCCCGGGTGAAGGTGGTGAGCGGATCCAGTTTTCTCATTCTCTCGAATGGCGACAGCGGCGAACGGGTCGAGCTTTCCTCGACCGGGATCGGTCTCTACCACCAGAGATCACTGCGCCATGCCATGAACACCACGGACGACTTCCATCGCTACCGCATCGTGAGCAAGGGAGCCGGTCTGCAAGTCTTCGTGGATGATGTCTTGCGCCTAGACGCCCCGGATGCCTTCGCGCCGCGCAGCGGTTACCCGCGACAGGAGGTTGCGTTCGGTGCCGCCAACAGTACCAACGAAGGCGAAGCGTTGTGGGATGAGGTCAAAGTGAGAACCGTGCTGGCCGATCAGCCTTTTCAGGACCTGGTGGTGAGCATCCGTTACCCCTGAACGAAGTCATGAAAGTCATGAGATGCCCCGGGAAAGTGCGGTCAACTCTCGTGCTGTCGGCCATTCTTTTCGGTGCCGGAGAGGCGGTGTGTGCCGAGAAGGAGGTCGTGCGCATTTCCAGCCTGGCCGAGTTGGCCGAGGTCGCTGCTCAGAGCGGGCAAACCGTAGCGATGAAGCCGGGTCTGTATCGCATGACGGACTTCATCCCGCTCAGTGCGATCCCCGAGCGGCAAAAGCGCGAGCAATGGCAGTCGCTGACGTTCAGTGGTGACAACAATGTATTTCACCTCGAGGGCGTGACAATCGAGTTCGATACGGAGGCCCGCGAGAAGCTCCGTGCGCCGATGCACACCGACGAGTTTCTCATTCGGGGCGGTGGCAACACCCTGGTGGGACTCACGATCACGAACCTCGGGGATGGCAAGGCACTGGGCGGGGCTGTCCTGGGGGTGACCGGGCGCGGCAACACTTTGCGCGATTGCACGATCCATGTCAGCGGCTCTGCTCCGTATGGCTACGGTGATCTCTTCGGAAAGGGGGGGCACAAGCACAGCGGGGTTCACATCACGGGCAGCGGTTCGCGTTTCCTCGGTTGCAAGGTTTTCACGAAGGCGTTCGGTCATGCGTTTTACGTCCAGGAAGATGCGAACGATGTGTTTTTTGAAAACTGTTACGCAGAGGGAGTGATGCGCTCGACGGATGAGATCCTCGCCGAGAAATCAGGGATGGCCTTCGAGAGGCAGTTTCGTTCGGAAATGAAAAATCGCGAGGGAGTGGCGGTGGTTACGCCGGGCTACATGAAGGCACTCTCCGAGGATGGCTTCCGCACCTACGGAACGCACCAGAATCTGGTCTTCCGGAACTGTACGGCGAAGAACATGCGCGGGGGATTTGAATTGCGGACACCGACGGCACCACACCTGGAGAACTGCACCGCCATCGGATGTGAGCGCGCCTTCTGGATTTCCAGCGGAGCGCAGTTGGTGAACTGTCGCGGGGATGCGGCATACGGTCCGCTGTTGTTTGCGGAAGGTGATCACGCGACGGTGGACCTCGAGCTGCTGCCTGCCGAGTCCGGCTTCCAGGTGCATGCCCTCGCGATCCTTTTTGGCACCGGCAATCGGGTGACGATCCACCCATCGCCGAACACTTCCCGCAAGAGTCTCGTGCCGATCCTGATCGGTTTTGGAACTCCGGGGATGGGAGACGGGGCGGCTCCGATTCCGGAGCGGGAGGCACGCGATACCATACTGCGGAATGAGACGATGATGCCCGTCATCCTTGGGGAAAAGGCGAGGGGAGGGGAGGTCGTCACGCGCGGCACCCTCCCGGAAAACAAGGGGCATGGCGTTGCCATCCGGCAGGAATGAGGGGCAGCGGAGACAGGAGCCAGCAGTGAGAGGAAGCATTGCGTCTGTCGGCGGCGCAACCCACACTCCAGACGGGATGAAATGAATGAGAAGACGGACGACGGTCGAAGGGGGCGGAGCGGACATCGTCTGCCACAAACCGCCCGAAGGCTGGGCGAAGCGAGTCCATGCGAGAATCGAGTAGCCTTCGAAGCGATCATGAGAGAGAAGACCGCAGCAAAGATCGCTCGTGAGAACGAGATTTTCCCCCGCTCGGATCAGTGGGCGGCAGAAGCATCGGGAGGAGTGTCTCACAAAGAGCCAGATCGAAGGGGGGAAGGGTTCCCGTCAATGAACGTATGGGAACGTGCGTTGTTTCGCGCTGTAATGCTGGCGGTGCTGCTGATCTTCACCGCCCGGGACGGGTCTGCGGAGCCGGGCAGGGAATTGCCAGTGGCGCAAGTGACGCACGAAGCGCGATCGTTTCGCGGAGAGGCGGATGCGGCGGGCGCGTTCACTTGGTGGCTGCCTGCGGGGGCGGAGGCCTTCGTGTTGCCCCTCTCCGCCGGGGTGCTCATCGAGGCGGACGATGCCGCCGCGATGCGCTGGCTCCGGGAGGGCTCGCCGTGGGAGTTGTCCGAGCTGCCTGTCCTCGGTCTGCGTCTCGGCGCGCGGACGCTCGTGGCGATTGTGCCCTGGCCGCATTACGCGGAACTCGTGGTCGGCGAGCGTGTGGGCGTGCGCTTCCAATTTCCTGCGTCCCGCACCAATGCCACGCCATGCGAACTCGTGGCGCGGTGGTGCGGGAACGATCCGCTGGAGGTGGCCACCGCCTTCCGATCCTGGCGTGAAACGGCTGAGGATACAGGTGCCATTCCCCGTCCTCGTCCGCTTGAGGCCAAGGCCGCGGCCTTGCCCGCAGCCGCCCGCCTTTTCGGTGCGCCGCACTTGTATCTCTGGGGGCCGGCCTTGTTCAGCAGGCACGATGTGGACAAGGGGAAGTGGACCGCCTTCGCCCGTGCTCTGCGCGAGGCCGGTCCGGAAACAAACACCGGGCGCATCGTGGCGCGTTTTTCCGAGGCGGAACGCGCCAGCCTGACAAAACTGGCGGATGCCGCATGGGCGGAAGATTGGCTGGCCCGCGAAGTCGCCTCCGCCGTGAACCGGGCGCTGGCGGACGAGACACTTCCGCCTTCGCCTGCGAAACAGCCGCCGGGCGCGGCCGTGTCAGACAAGCTCGCGGCTTTTGCCACAGAGCTGCGCGGTCTGACCCATGAACCCGGCACCTGGGGTGATGGATTTTCCCTTCCGATGCTGGAGTCTCTGCGGGCCGCAGGCCTGGACCGCGCCCTTCTCCTGCTCAGCGATCTTCACCGCGCGACCCCGCGACCGGACGTGGTGCGCAAAGCCGAGGAACTCGGGTATCTCATCGGCCCTTACGACTCCTACCATTCCGTGCATGATCCGAACGCGGCACCCGATGCGACATGGGAGACGGCGCAGTTCGACCAGGTCGCCTACGACGAAGGGCGGGTGCAGAACGCCGACGGCTCCGGTCACGCCGGATTCAAAGGACGCGGCTATCATTTCGCGCCGTCCGCCGCATGGCCCTACGTGCGCAAGCGGGTGGAGGCAGTCATGGAGCAGAGCCCGTTCACCGCGTGGTTTGTGGACTGCGACGCCACGGCGGAGTGCTTCGATGATTTCCACCCGCGACATCCCGCGACCCGACCGGAGGACATCCGCGCCCGCCGCCAGCGCCTGGGCTGGCTGGAATCCACGCAGCATCTCGTCGTCGGCAGCGAAGGCGGTTCCGTCCTCTTCGCCGACGTGATTCATTTTGGACACGGGCCGCAGACCCCATACCTCGGCCATCTGGCGAGGGAGTTCAAAGACACCGGCAGCGCGAGCTTCCTCGGTCGCCATTGGCCGGGGGACACGCCCGCGATGTATTTCAAATCCGCATCGGTCCCGCCTTCACTCGTCAGTCCTTACTTCGATCCTCGGACGAGGATTCCGCTGTATCGTGGCGCCCTCGGGGACGAAGTGCTCGTGAGTCATCACTGGAACTTCGACTCCTTCAAACTGGGCGATGTGGCGGCCGTGCGCGAGCTGATGGAACTGCTCCACATGGTGCCGCCGCTGTATCATTTGAATCGAGAAACCTGGCCGCAGCGGAGAGCGGCCATTCTCCGGCATTTCGCATTCTGGTCGCCGCTGCATCGCCGTCTCGCCACAGCGCCCCTGGTCCGCTTTGAAACCCTGGCACCGGACCGTCTCCTGCAACGCACCACCTTCCGCCTCCCGGAAGGCGAGGTGACGATCACGGTGAACTTCGGAGCCACACCCTCTCAGGGCTATCCGCCGCGCTCCGCCACGGCCGCCGGAGCCATCGCCGTCGCGCAAACGGTGTTTGTGGCGGGGGAGTGAGAAGCGGAAGGAGCCGGGCTGGCGCGATCAGACGGGCGGCCTGCAGGCGTAAAGCGCAGCCACCATACCAGCCGGGGTATGCGGATGCCTTGTGTGCCAGCGGCCGCTCGTGGCGCAGGGTGCTATGGAGGAGTGCGCGCTGGCCTGCTACGGCATGGAAGCAACGTTGCGGGTTACAGCGGGACGTTGCTTGGCTCGGTCATCAGCGGCACCACAGTGCCTGGCCCGCACGCGGAGTATTGCTTGATGGTGTATCCTTTCCTCTCCAAAACGTCATGGCACTGTGGTAGCCTCATTGCCGACGATGACTTCCACTCCGCAGCCGAACCACTACCCCGCGCCGTTTCACACCACGCGCTGGACGCGTGTGTGTCTGGCCAAGGCGGACTCGGATGATGGCCGCAAGGCGCTCGCTGATCTTTGCGATGCCTATTATGAACCGGTCGTCGCCTACCTCCGCAGTGCGTTGCGGGATGCGGATGCGGCGCGGGAGATGAGTCATGCGTTTTTTGCCAAGATGCTTGCGGGGGGCAC
>CALDKL010000230.1 GCA_937898895.1 uncultured Verrucomicrobiae bacterium
GGGCTAGCCTGTGATGATGACGATGGAAAGATCGGGGTAGATCTTCTTGAGCTGTGCGTAGAGTTCGTCGCCCGGAATGTCGGGGAGCTTGAGGTCGAGGAAGACGAGGTCGAAACGCTGCTTCTCCGCGTAGGAGAGAGCCTCGGCCCCGGTCCCGACGACGATGCGCCCGAATCCAGCCTTCTTGAGGAACTGTTTGAAAAGGGTCTGCAGGGCGGGGTCATCGTCCACGACGAGCACGGTCGGTTGCCCGCCTTCGTCCGTCTTGAGGATGTCCCGATCAAGGAGACTGCGCTTGATGCGCCAACGTCCGCCAATCTGGATGGCCGGTAGCTGTCCCCGCTGAACGAGGTAGTAAACCGTCGGAAGAGGAATCCGCAGATATTCTGCGGTCTCTTTCACGGTCATCAATTCTGGTGGGTCTTCGTCTGCCATAGTGGTCGGTTTGGGTTTCCCCTGTGGGGTGATTCGAGTGGCGGCTCTTTGGAATCGTGGATGGTTCAAAAACCACAATCTTGAGCAAAATCACTCGGTTCTGGGAATTGTGGGCAAATTTATTAAAAACACAAGCGTTATTTGAGAAATATTTCAATTTTGAGATTCTTGCGTGCGAAACGCGGTGGTTTCTCGGGGAATTGAGGATTTTTTTTGAGTGAAATGATGTTTTCCGTGGCAATCAGAAAACCGAATGGACCTTGCGGGAGGGAAACTCATGCGTGAAACAGGAGGGCGGTCAATGGTGGAAGTGCGTGATCGCAGGGGTGCCGAGGGATCCAGGTGATGGTGAATTGAGTCGTGGATTGACGCACGGGGAAACTGTGGCTTGTTCCGCGGCGTTTCGTGGTGCGTTGCGCCACGAATCGCGCTAACCCGCAATTCTCCTACCCTTTCTCCTGGAACCCGTTACGGTTCGCTCCCTGTAGTGCACCTTGCGAGGACCGACTTCGCTGCTTCTTGCGACCAAAGGGGATGAGAAAAGCGGGCTAAGAAATCCAATCCGAGAACCGTTGTTGTTTCGTCCACGGCCAATCAGGCACTCGTTCATGTTTTCCACTGACAAACGGCGGAATGGTTTCCGCCTCGTGCTTGCATTGGCAGGAGGGATCGGCGTCGCCCTGATCGGAGGGACGCTCTGTCGTGCCCAGTCCTACACCACAACCCGGCTCGCCGACGGATTTGATTACCCGGTAGGAAAGCCCAACGGGGATGGGTATTATATCTTTCGTGGATTCTCGCCGCATGGTCACCTGGGCGAGGATTGGAACGGCAATGGAGGAGGGGACACCGACGAGGGGGATCCCGTCTACTGCATCGCGCACGGAGTGGTGGTGTTTTCGGAAGACTACCAGCGAGGGTGGGGCAATGTCGTCATCATCCGGCATGCCTACCGGGAGAGCAACGGTCAGATCGCCTTTGTCGATTCACTCTATGGCCACCTGAAGGTCCGCTCCGTCAGGCTGGGGCAGCAGGTGACGCGGGGGCAGACGGTCGGCACGATCGGGTGCGGGCCCTATCGGATGTACGCCGCCCACCTGCACTTCGAGATCCGCAAGGATCTTCGTGTCGGGATGCGGCGCGAGATGTATCCCCAGACCTATCAGACCTACCATGTGCCGAAACAATTCACGGACGCTCGCCGCACGCTGCGCTACGAGGACCGCCTCGTCCGCGTCCCGATCAACACCTTTCTCAAGAGCAATCCGAATCGAGTGACGACGGAAGAGATTGAATTGCCGGACCTCAGCAGCGCCGGAAGCGCGCCGCAGACGGTGCGTCCGAATGTGCCTGTGACGGTCGAGGAGGTCATTACCGAAGAAACGAGTGCGGCTTCCGCGACTCCGGAGAAGTCGAAGACCCTATTCGAAAAGCTGCTCGAAAAGATGGCAAATCCGCAGTGAGCCATTGCCGCCTTGGTCAACTTCGCGACGGACCCACAGTGAAATCAAGGCGGCGATCCAGTGCGTCGCGTCGGCGGCTTCGTGAGAGGGAGAAATTTACTTTCGCCGCTTGACATCCTACCTCGTATTCCATACGATCACCTATAGCCATGACAGTGAGCTTCCGTTCGCGGGCTGGTCATGCCGCGTTTGCTCGAGACTGTTCTCAAGGGCTTTTTGTTGTCAAATCGATCCGGATCCTGTCACCTCCGGCGACACATCCGCCCATTGGTCCCGGCGATGAACGGGGGCCGCGAATCTCATCGGAGCCCGGATTGAGCCATGGAGCGCAGTGGGGGCACTCCGCCCTCCGGCGAACCATCCTTCCGCGAGTTCATGCAGAGCACCGGGAAGAAGGGTGGGCTGGTTCCGCCGAGATTTGCTCACGATACGGCGATAGTGCGGAGAGGTCGATCTGCTTTCCCTGCAGGTCCGCACTGCCGGGGAGGGCAGTCCGCGCAGTCGCTCCGCCGATGGTCATGGGGGTTGGGCAACCTATTCCCGTTCATTCGTTCCCTGTATCCCCCGGCGATCCAGCCTTGCCTCCTTTACGTGTCGGCCCGCTCCGAGATTCGTTTTCCTCCCTCACTTTCGATTGATCCACAATTCACCAATCAGGCTGCCATGAAAACATCCTCGATATACACCATCCTTCTGGCGATGGCTCCGCTCTCATCGCTCGCCCAGGTGCCCAATACCCTGCTGCATTCCATCCCCGCTCCGCCTGTGGGCGTACAGAGCGGGGGGTATCTCGGCTACAGTGCGGCCACCGACGGAGCTTATGTGGTCGTTGGTGCTCCGAATGATGACCTGATGGGGGCAGCCTCCGGATCCGTGAAGGTATTCGCTGCCGACACCGGTGCGCTGCTCCATGTGCTGCCCAACCCCAACCAGGCGGACAATGACCACTTTGGCAATTCCGTGGCCATCTCCGGAACGCGAGTGGCGGTGGGGGCTTACGGGGTAAACGAATCCGTTCTGGTAGATGTGGGGAGAGTCTATGTGTATGACCTCGCTTCTCCGGATCCCACCGTGCCGGTGGCCACGCTGCTCAACCCGGATGCCGGTCACAATACCTGGTTTGGGCACTCCGTGACGATATCCGGAACCTGGTTGGTGGT
>CALDKL010000231.1 GCA_937898895.1 uncultured Verrucomicrobiae bacterium
CAATTCCTCTCGTTGAGGAGGCCACCCGTCCATCGGAGCGAAACGCCTGAGTCTCACTTCCCAAGACAGTACAGCGTCGTGCCGCCGCGCAGGAGAATGCGATCCCCCAGCGGCACGGGCACGGCCCGGAAGGTTTCGTCTTTGGCACTTTCCCCTAATCGATTTCTTGCCACGATCTCGAGCGTTTTCCCAGGTTTCACGACAATGACATCGCCACCCTGCACCACCTGAAAATAGATCAACCCGTTCGCAATGAGCGGTGCCGCTGCGATCTCGATGCCTTCCCCAAGCCGCTCGGAAAACAGAACCGCCCCGGTCTCCGCATCGTAGGCTGAACCGATCCCGCTCATGCTCGAAACAAAGAGAATCCCCCCGACCACGGCAGGCGTCGGCAAATCGCGGCCGCCTTTGCGCGGCGCAGTCCAGAGTCGGTGCGTCGCGGTGACCGTGCCGGAGCCACCCGGTCGCACACAATAGGCGTCTCCGGGTTTTCCGCAGACGACATAAAGCCTCCCCTCGGCATAGACCGGAACTGGCTCGCCCCGGCCCGTCGGGGCCTCACAAAACCACAATTCCTTTCCCGTTTCCGGGTCGTATCCCTGCACACCGAACTCGCCGTTGAGGATCAGTTCGCGCCGCCCTTCCCTTTCGATCAGCGTCGGAGTGCTCCAGCCCCCTTTGGGCTTCGCCTCACGCGGAGTTTCCCATACGATCTTTCCCGTCGCACCATCGACCGCGACGAGCCGGGAGGGTCCCTCCGTATCGCAATTCTGAATCACCTTGCCGTCCACGATCACCGGTGAAGCGGCGAAACCCCAGGTCCCTCCGCTGACCCCGAGATCGATCAACCAGAGTTTCTTCCCCGCGAGATCCCAGGCATGCAGGCCTGCCGGTCCGAAATAGCCGACCACGATCTTCCCATCCGTCGCGCAAGTCGGAGTGGCAAAGCTATTCATTTTATGAATGGACTCCGGGACCGCACAGGAGACGGTTTGCTCCCAGATAGTGGAGCCGTCCAGAGAGGAAAGGCACATCAGGTAGCGCTCTTTCCCATCGGGCGAGGCACCGGTGAGATAGAGTCTTTCACCCCATTGCACCGGTGAGGACTGCCCTGCTCCTCTGAGAGGCACCTTCCAGCGGATTGATGCCTCGCTCCACTTCATCGGCAAATCGGGCGCAGACACCGTTCCGTCGAGGTGCGGACCACGGAACTGATTCCAATTTTCCGCCCAAAGGGAACCGAACGAAAAAAGAGAGAGGAACAGGCAAACGAGGAATCGGATCATGGCTTGGATTTTTCGAAAACGAGGAAATGCTGCGTTGGCAAGAAGTCACGAACCTCGATCAAGCGGAGGCCGACCGCCTCCATCTCGCGGGTGAGTTGTTTTATCGTCATTTTGTGAAGCGGCTTGATCTGGACAGCCGGATCCTCCCCGCGATATTCGAGAAAGACGACCCGACCAGCCGGGGCGAGACCTTTCACGATGGAAAGCATCATTTCGCGCGGATGGGAAAATTCGTGATAGGCATCGACCAGGAGAACCAGGTCGACCTGCCCCTCGGGAAGACGAGTATCCTCGACCGTGCCAAGGAGGGTCTCGACGTTGGCCACTTTTCCGAGCTTCCGACGGCCCTCGATGAAATCGAGCATTTCCTGCTGAATGTCGACGGCGAGCACCTTTCCCTTCGGCACGAGAGGGGCCATCAGAAAACTGAAATACCCCGACCCCGCCCCGATGTCGGCGACAATGTCGTCGGGTTTCAGAGCGAGGTTCTCCATGACAACGGTCGGCTTCTCCTCGGCCTCGCGGTCTCGCCGCTCCAGCCAGGTGATCGCATGGGAACTGACCGTCTGGGCGATCTCGCGGTCCAGATAGACTTTCCCGATACCATCCCGAGAGGGTTCCCGGTAGGAATAGTGCGACGCCTCGTCGCCCCATATTTCAGGAACGGCGAGGCAAAGTGAAAGGGTCCAGAAAGCCGCGTGGCGCATCGTTGGGGATGTTGACGCGACAAGGCCGATCTGAAAAGCCTGATTTCGGCGGAATTGCGCAGAAAGATGATCGTGCGAGCGACTCTCCACCGGAGACCTCAACTCGAGTTCGCGATCCCAGGCCGCTTTCCCTCGCCTGCGGAGAGCATTCGAAGGACGACTCGCTGACCTTCTTTGAGACAAGAAGGCGCGATTCATTTTCCTATGTTCCGATCACATCCTTTTGCAGATCGCGCAGAACACGCAATTCGCCCCAATCTGCGCCGCGCATGCGCCGCGCTCCGGATGATCGTTTCTCGCCGAATCGGTTTTGTTGGGTTCGCTCGCGCTCGAAGATCGCATTC
>CALDKL010000232.1 GCA_937898895.1 uncultured Verrucomicrobiae bacterium
ATGACGCCGAGACCATTGCGGGGAAACTCACTGCCTTGCTCGGATCAGCCAAACAGCAGCGGTTCGGCGAAGGGGAGGCGCGTGTCGAGGTGCAGCGGTGGGACTGGGCTGGGCACGCATTTCTCCTTTCGCATGTGCCCGACGAATATGTCTCCCTCGCTGTGCAGACGACGGAGGCAGCGGACAACCGCGGCAACACCGCTCGCGTCTCCGATGCGATCATCCGCGATCGGTCGCGAGGCTTTGTCGAGCGGCGCGAAAATGGAGATGTCGTCATTTCGAACATTCCCATGGTCGACCAGGGGCCCAAGGGCTACTGTGTCCCCGCCACGGTGGAACGCTGCATGCGATTCCTCGGCATTCCCGCCGACATGTATCTGCTCGCAATGGCGGGAGGAACCAAGGCTGGTGGAGGCACCTCGCCTGACCTGCTCCTCGCGGCGATCGGTTCGGACATCAAACGCAAAGGACGCTCGTTCGAGATCATGGAAGGGGAGTTGAAACTGCGCGAGATCGAGAAATCGGTCAATGCAGGCATCCCCCTCATCTGGGCAATGTTCAGCACCGAGGCCTTCAACGACATCGCCACGGAACGAACCAAGGCGCGAAACGAATCCTGGGAGTCGCACAAGACGGCCGTGGTCTCGGCAGCGGCAAACGCGAAGCTCACGCCCGATTCGGATCGTGCTCACGTCGTAATCATCCTCGGCTACAATGCGGAGACAAACGAAATCGCCTTCTCCGATTCCTGGGGCGAAAACTTCCGCGAGCGCTGGATCTCTCTGCCCGAGGCCGAGCAGATCTCCCAGCATCGGATGTATGTGATCGGTCTTTGATGGGTCGCCTGGGCACCCCTGTTCCCGAGGTGGTTTTTGTCACCGCTTCCGCCGGAACATTGCGACGTGCCGATCAACGGATTTGCCCGGAGTCGGCAGGCGACGGGCCTTCTCGTTGAATTCGGTGTGAATCAGTTCCCCGCCCAGATTTTGGATGGCTCTCAGGGCGAGCTCGTGTTCCCGATCAAAGTAGCTCGTGATGACGAGCCTCCCTTCTTCCCCAAGTTTGGCGAGGGCGTGATCGAAAATCTCCTCCCAGTCACGGGCACCGTTCCAGTAGTTCTGGTGACGGAGGAAAACGAGATCAAATGCCTCCCCCAACTCTGCATGATCGGCCAACTTTGTCGCGTCGCCGACGAGGAATTCGAACTCGCGTTTTCCCCGCTCCTCGTTTGCCTCACGATGGCGTCCAAACGTGCGCATGGCATTGGCGATCTCGCGCGCCCGTACGTCCATCCCGGTGAAATGCACTGTCCCATCCGGCAATCCGTCCCGTTCGGCGACGAAATCGCCAAGCACTCCGGCCTCGCGGCACTCGCCGCAGGCGAGGTCGAGGACGCGGAGATCCCTGGAGCCGGGATGGGGGTTCGCGGCACGCTCGAGCCGACGTTTCACAGCTTCGGGGTCGTTCCCGGATACCCGTTGCAACATCGCCCGGAGGCGCCGAAGGTCTTCCTCGTTGGCACTCTGGATCTCGTCCGACATCCCGAATGGATCACTCCGATTTGTGAAATGCCTGGTAGTGCTCGCGGAGCAGATCGCGTCCGAAATCACCCTTAAAATCACGCCAGACGGAGTGGACGTGATTCGCGTCGTTCTGAGTATTCGCATACTCGAGAAGGAATGTGGGGCCCTGCACCCGATAGTAGTGGGGCTGGCCCTTTTCGACCCCGCCGTACCAGGTGAAGATCACCTTGTCGAGTCCCGCTTTTTCAATGGCGGCGAGTTCATCGGCCGCGACGTCGGGGCGGACACGTTGGACGTAGACATCGAGCAGTTTCTTCAGGCCGGTCTTTTGTTCCGCGTTGAGGTCGCCATAGGAAATGCCCCCGCCTTCGAGCGGGCTTGCCGTGGGCAGGTTTGAGCTGAGAATTTCGCGGGGAGTGGTCGTTCCGAGAATTGCCTTGGCCTTCTGTGATTCATCGAGCGAAGTCACGAGGGCACGGGCGACATCCTCCTCGCCCGCGAGGACACGCAATCCGGCGCGTGGCCCTTCGCGGACTTCGCCGGGATTTGAGGCGAAGAAATTCGGGGTCTCCGCGATCACTTTGCCATCGGCGACGGCGAAGTGGAGCGACAGATGATGCCCCTCGAAGCGCCATCCCCATGCCTTCGCACCCGGATCCCCAAAGATTGAAAGGTAATACATTTGCGTGTCGCGTTTCGGCGATTGATTTTCGAGTTCCCAGAGAATCTGCTCGAGGCTCATGATTTCGAGTGCGGTGGTGTAGCCGCGATGGCTGAGGCCGGTGCTGAGGAGGGCATAGGCGAGGTGACGTTGGTCGGGTCGCATGTCCTTCAGCGGTAGCCCGATCCGCATGCCTTCGCCTTCGAAGGGGCGCGGCACGAAATACCACAGTTCCCGCTCCTTGTCGGTCAGGGAGAGGATCGCCTTCGACTTCTGGTCGTCGGAAAGGCTCGCGAGGAAGCCTTTCGCTGCTTCGGTCATTTCGGCGGCGGATTCGTGAGCACCCAGATCCGCGCCGGAAGGAATCGCGGCGAAGAGGGCGAAGAGCAGGTGGATTCGCTGTATCATGATGGGTAGTTAGGCAAGAAACAGGGAAAAGAGCAAGGCCGCAATCGCCGGAGATCGATCCCGAGTGGTGTAACCCGAGTCGGTCCGAATTCGTCTTTGTTTGTGCTGATGGGAGGAGAGTTGCTTGCCCAACATGTTCTATTTCGCTACAACGAGGGTGACGCCGACGGTGGAGACGGAGATTCCAGAGTCCGAATGGGTGGCCCGAGCCGCACGGGGGGACGAGGATGCCTTCGTCCGCCTCGCTGCATCGTACCGTCCGCGCATCTGGGCGACGGCCTCGCGATTCGCTCGCTCGCTGCCGGAACTCGAGGATCTCGTCCAGGATCTCCTCATCAAGCTCTGGCGAGGACTCCCCGGATACCGCAGAGACGCACCCTTCGAACACTGGGTGATGACCGTGACGGTGCGCGGCTGCTATGATTTTCTCCGCGCCAATCGTCGCCGCCGCGAGAGCGAGACCCTCGTCGATCCGGCGGATCGGCGCGAAGACCGCGATCCGGGTGACGAACGCGCCCGTTCCCGTCGCGAGGCATGGGAAACCGTGCGCCTCCTCCTCGATCGACTCGAGGCGAAGGACCGGCTCGTCATCACCCTGCTCGACCTGGAGGAACGCGGGGTCCGCGAAACGGCCGCCCTCACCGGATGGAGCGAGGCCAATGTCAAAGTCAGGGCACACCGCGCCCGGAAAAAAATGCGGGATTGCCTTCACGAACTCGGAATCGAACCATGAACAGAAATACCCCCCCCGATCTTCTCGGCCGCCTCTTTGCCCGGGCGAGCCGACACCAACCTTTCGGAGAACCTTCCGGATTTGGTTTCGAGACGCGATTGCGCTCCGCCCTCGCCGCCACCGCGCCCGGATTGGCCGAAACCCTCGCCAGCCTCTCGTGGCGCTTCGCCGCCGCCTGTCTGCCCGTGGCGCTGGCGGCATTCGTCTTTCTCGCCGTTAGCCATCGCCACTCCCTCCCGGATGGAGTCGGCGGGCTCGTCACCCGCTGGGCGGGCCTCCTCCCTCTGGGCATCTGATCCTACCATGGACAGGAAAACAAAATTCAAAGCGGGCTGCGGCCTTCTCGCGGTCTTCGGGGCGGGGTTCTTCTGC
>CALDKL010000233.1 GCA_937898895.1 uncultured Verrucomicrobiae bacterium
TCCGCGTCAATCTCGGATAGGAGATTTTCGAGGTCTTCGGACTCGAAGAAATCGGCCCAGTTCCGTGCCGCGCCCGTGTGGACATCGACAACCACCGCATCGTTGCGGTCGATCGCGGAAATGAGTTGGGAGACTTCGAATTGATCTTCCAAATCCCAGAACTCGCCCGGGAAGGAATCTGTCATATCCATCTCGTTCGAGGTCACGAGGAGATGTTTCACCTCTTCGGACTTCAGATGGTGGGAGAGGGCACGCGCGAGGGCAGACTTGCCGGAGCGTTCCAGATCATTGACGACGACGATTAACTTTTTCATGGCAAATCGGACATTACCAAGGCATTATAAAATTTGTAATTTCCAACGCAAGCTAAAATTTAAGATATTCTAAATTTAAGATAATTCCTATAATTTACTTGAGTCGAAGCCGGGATGTCGGGGGTCAGGAGGGGGTGTTTCGGTTGTTCGGACGTCGATGAAGACGGGGTCCGGTGTTTCTGACGGAGAGAGACCACTGAGAATGCAAAATTGTTCAAAAATCGTCCTTCTGATTCGCCTGGGGAGAGAGTCCTGAACATTTCACGGCGAAATTCCTGCTATCGCCAAGATGCCGGAGTGACAAGGATTTGGAGAGATCTCAGGCTCTGGGGCTCCCCGCTTGCCCTGGAGGGAGGGGCTTTTTCTTTGACGGGTCTCGAATCCTCTCTAGGGTAGCGCAGTTCGCTCCCGAACCCGGGGCATCGACTGCGGGGCGGTGCCATCCGGCACGTCCCATTCCTACTGAAACTACGCTACTCCCACACCTATGGCCTCCTACGGAATCAACGGCTTCGGACGCATCGGACGCATGGTCCTGCGTGCCATGTCTGACGAACAACTCAGGAAAGTCGTTGCAATCAACGACCTCACTGACAACAAGACCCTTGCCCACCTCCTCAAATACGACTCCACCGCAGGCCGCTTCCATGGCACGGTCGAGTACGACGACGAGTCCCTCACCGTGAACGGCCACCGCATCCTCGCGACGGCTGAGAAAGACCCCGCCAAGCTTGACTGGGCCGGGAAGGGCGTTTCCGTCGTCCTCGAGTCGACCGGCTTCTTCGTCGACAAGGATGGTGCCGGCAAACACCTCGAGGCAGGGGCGAAAAAGGTGATCATCTCCGCTCCGGCGAAGAATCCGGACCTCACCTTCTGTATCGGGATCAATTCGAACCTCTACGATCCCGCAAAACACCACATCATTTCCAATGCCTCCTGCACCACCAACTGCCTCGCGCCGATGGTGAAGGTGCTCCATGATTCCTTCGGAGTGGAGAAGGGCTTCATGAGCACGATTCACTCCTATACCGGCGACCAGCGCATTCTCGACGCCCCCCACAGCGACCTGCGCCGCGCCCGTACCGCTGCCGACAACATCGTGCCCTCCAGCACCGGGGCGGCCTCGGCCATCGGACTTGTCATCCCCGAACTGAACGGCAAGCTCCAGGGCGGTGCCTTCCGCGTGCCGACGCCGACGGGCTCGGTCACCGATTTCAGCGCGATCCTTTCCCGGGAAGCCAGCGCCGAGGAGATCAACGCCGCCTACCAAGCAGCCGCCGAGGGTCCTCTCAAAGGCATCCTCTACTACACGAAAGATCCTATCGTGCTCAAGGACATCGTCGGCGACCCGCACTCCTGTATTCTCGATTCCAAGCTCACCATGTCGCAGGGCAACTTCGTCAAGGTGGTCGGTTGGTACGACAACGAGTGGGGCTACTCCAATCGCGCCGTCGATGCCATGGAACTCGTCGGCAAGGGGCTCTGATCCCAACCCGGTTCATTGTTGGTGCTGATTCAGCAAAGGAGCGCCCCCGACCGCCCGGTTGGCGGGCGCTTTTTTCTTCCCACTCCCTCGCTCCGCCAGACCTTCTCCCATCTCCCCCATTCACCTTTTCCCTGCGGCTATCGGCCGCCCTCCCCTTATGGACAAATGCACCATCCGCGACCTGCAACCCGCCGGCAAACGCGTCCTCATGCGCGTCGATTTCAATGTGCCGCTCGATGAACAGGGTCAAATCACCGACGACACCCGCATCACCGCGACGATTCCTTCGATCAATTACCTCGTCAAAGCCGGGGCAAAGGTCATCCTCATGTCTCACCTGGGACGCCCCAAGGGTGCCCCGGATTCCAGGTATTCCCTGAAGCCCGCTGCCGTTCGCCTCGGTGAATTGATCGAGGCTCCGGTTCATTTCGCGGAGGATTGCATCGGGGAGAAGGCACAGGCCGCTGTCGCCGCACTGAAAGACGGCGAAGTGCTCGTCCTCGAAAACGTGCGGTTCCACGCAGGCGAAACGGCAAACGCGGCGGACTTTTCCGAACAGCTCGCCTCCCTCGGCGAGATCTACGTGAACGATGCTTTCGGCACGGCCCATCGCGCCCATGCGTCCACTGTCGGTGCCGCCAAACTCCTCAGCCCGCGCGCTGCGGGATTCCTCATCGAAAAGGAACTCGAGTACCTCATCGACAAGCTGGAGGATCCGGCGCGTCCCTTCGTCGTCATCATGGGCGGGGCGAAGGTCTCCGACAAAATTGAAGTTCTCAACCGCCTCATGGACAAGGCCGACGCCTTCCTCATCGGCGGGGCCATGGCCAACACCTTCCGGCTCGCCCAGGGATACCAGATCGGCAAGAGTCTTGCCGAACCGGACAAGACGGATCTCGCCCTGGAAATACTCGACAAGGCCGAAAAAGGAGGGATCGAGTTTCTCCTTCCCGCCGACACGCGGCATACCGCAGAATTCCGCGACGACGCCCCCACGGAGTGTACCGAAATCTGGGGCGAAGGAGGTGCCATCCCCGAAGATCGCGAGGGCATCGACATTGGCGACAAGGCCATCGCCGAGTTCACCAGGAAGATCTCCGAGGCGGGCACCATCGTGTGGAACGGTCCCATGGGCGTCTTTGAAAAACGCGGCTTCGACATCGGAACCCGAGCCATCGGCAAGGCTATCGCCGAAAACAAGCGTGCCGTGAAGATCGTCGGTGGAGGTGACTCCGTCACGGCGGCAAACCAGTTCGGCTTCGGCGAGCAGATGGATCACATGTCCACCGGCGGCGGGGCCTCCCTCGAACTCCTCGAAGGCAAAGTCCTCCCGGGCATCGCCGCTCTCGACGACAAATGATCCGCAAACAGCGTTCCTCCACCCTGACATGAGCCGAAAAAACGTCATCGCCGCGAATTGGAAGATGAACATGACACCGTCTGAGACGGCGTCGTTTCTCGCTTCCTTCCTCGAAACCTTCCCCGCTCCGACTTCGGTCGAGATCGTCCTCGCCCCTCCCTTTGTCTCGCTTGCAAAAGCTGCGGAACTCATGGCAGGCCAGCGCGCCGTGGGTCTCTCCGCCCAGAACATGTCGCACGAACGTTCCGGTGCCTTCACGGGCGAAGTCAGTGCGGCGATGCTGAAGGAGGTCGGCTGCCAGTATGTCATCCTCGGCCACAGCGAGCGCCGCTCGATCTACGGAGAAGACGATGTGATCATCAACAAAAAGGTCCACGCCGCCCTCGCGGCAGGTCTCACACCGATCCTCTGCATCGGTGAATCGCTCGAGGAGCGCGATGGCGGACAACTCGAATTTGTCCTCTCGCAGCAACTCGAGGGCAGCCTTGCCGGGATCGATGCTGCGCAGATGCCCGGGATCATCATCGCCTACGAACC
>CALDKL010000234.1 GCA_937898895.1 uncultured Verrucomicrobiae bacterium
TCGATGTGCTGCGGCGCGAGGCGGTCAATTTCGAGTTGCGCGCCACCGCCGACCGCGCCCTCTCCGCTGCCGAGCAAATGCGCGCGGCCGAGAACCGCACCAGCTCCGATCCCATCATCCCCCCCCAACCCACCGACGACCTCATCATCGGTCGCTCCCCGGCGATGCAGGATGTCTACAAGCTCATCGGACGGGTCGCCCGCGCCGACGCCCCTGTGCTCATCACCGGAGAGAGCGGGGTGGGCAAAGAGGTCGTCTCCAATGCGATCCACAAGTTTTCCCGCCGCGCCAAAGCCGAGTATGTCGCGATCAACTGTGCCGCGATCCCCAGCAACCTGCTCGAAAGCGAACTCTTTGGTCACGAGAAGGGCGCCTTCACCGGAGCCGTGAACCAGCGCATCGGGCGCTTCGAGCAGTGCCACGGAGGCACTCTGTTTCTCGACGAGATCGGCGACATGCCTCTCGAGGTGCAGAGCAAGCTCCTCCGCGTTCTCCAGAGCGGCGAATTCTCCCGCGTCGGAGGAAATCAGACACTCCAGGCCGATGTCCGCATTCTCGCGGCAACAAACAAGCGACTCGAGGAGGAAGTGGAGAACGGCGCCTTCCGCGAAGACTTGTTCTATCGGCTCAACGTGGTCCGCATCCACATTCCGCCGCTGCGTCAGCGTCTCGAGGACATCCGCCTCCTCGCCGAGCATTTCCTCGCAAAACGTTCGGAAGGTGGACGCGGGCGACCGATGCAGTTTTCCCGCGAAGCCACTGAGATGCTCGAGGGCTACCACTGGCCCGGCAACGTCCGCGAACTGGAGAATCTCATCCAGCGCGCCTGCGTTCTCGCAAGCGGCAATGTGATCCTCGCCAGCGACCTGCCATTCGATCAGGCGAGTCGATCAGAAAGCGAGCGGGTCGTCCTGGACCGAGCCGCAAAGCGTTTCCTGCATGCGGCAGCAAGCACGAACGTATCCCCGGTGGCATTGGCCCTGCGGGTGCTCTCGGAAACCGCCCGGCGCGAGACGGGGAGCGACGAGGAAGCGGCAAAATTGCTTGGTATTTCCAGGGAGGACCTGCTTTCCCACGTCGATCCCCCTGCCTCACCCCACTCCCCTCCTGCGAAAAAGGCAAGATCGTCGGCGCGCTCGAGACCTCGGGCGCACTCGGATTGAAAAGGCCGCGCGGGGGAACCAAAGAGAACCTGCGGACGCTGCGAATCTCGTATGTGCGCTCCGCAGAGACCCATCGATCCGTGGCCACATGAACCTCCGCCATACGCCCACTTTCTTTCGCTTGTTCCCCACAACAGTCGAGATCGAAACCGCCCCCGGTCGGAAACTGCTACTGCGAATCCAATGAGCATGCCCTGGTTCCCCGCATCACCAGGCGCATGGAGTGTTACCGGGGCGGGCCTGACGGGATTCCTGGGATCCCTCCGGTTGCAGGGACCGATGTGGGCGGTCGAGTTTGGCCGCCGTCCCTTCTCCCCTGACAGAGGCGAATACGTCGCCGCTTTGTGGTTCGGTGCTCCCGCCTTGCTGCTCGCCTCACTGATACTCGGAATCGCCGTCTCGCGGGAGACCTGGAGGTCGCGACTCGGCGTGGCCCTCTTCCTTCTCTGCCTCCTCAATCTTTCCACCTGGGCCTTGCTCCTCGCCAACGCTGCGGTCCCTTGAGCAATGCCCCCGACGATCCGCCGCCCTGATTTCGCCATAGCGTTTTCTCCGAGAGTCGGCGAGACTTCCCCGCGACTCGCCGCCGCGCCTGCTCCCCTATGAACACTCCCTCGCGTTTCCTCGCCTTTGTCGTGTCCTTGTTCGCCGCCCTCATGAACCTCTCCGCCGCTGACGGTCCGGGACTCCACCTCTCCGGCAAGGATGGCCCGGGCAAGGGCAAAAAGATCGTCTTCCTCGCCGGCGACGAGGAATATCGCTCCGAAGAAGCCCTCCCCATGCTCGCCAAGATCTTCAGTCAACGATTTGGCTTTGACGCGACGGTGCTGTTCTCCCTCGATCCCGAAAACGGATTCATCGATCCGAATCAGCAAAAAAACATTCCCGGCACGTCCGCTCTCGCCGATGCCGATCTGCTGGTCATCTTCACCCGTTTCCGCGACCTTCCTCCCGACCAGACCGCCCCCATCACCGCCTTTCTGAATGCGGGCAAACCGATCATCGGCCTGCGCACCGCCACCCATGCCTTCGCAGGAAGCATGGCGGATGGAGGATGGACCTACGGAGACTGGCAGAAAGGCGGCTTCGGTCTGAAAATCCTGGGTGAAACCTGGGTCGCCCACCACGGAGTGCACAAGAAGGAAGGCACTCGCGGGGTCATCGAGGAGGCCAATGCCTCCCATCCCATTCTGCGCAGTGTGAAGGACGTCTTTGCCGCCTCGGATGTCTACTCGGTGAAGAGCCTCACCGGGGGTGAGACCGTGCTGTTGCGCGGTGCAGTCACCGAGAGCCTCGACCCTGCGTCAAAGCCGGTGGAAGGTGAAAAAAACAATCCGCTCCAGGCCCTCGCCTGGCTCCGCGAATACACCGCCCCTAACGGAACCGCCAAAGGGCGCGCCTTCTGCGCCACGACGGGTTCTGCCGTCGATCTCGTGAGCGAGGATCTGCGTCGGCTCATCGTAAATGCGGCCCTGTATCTCACCGGGGTCGAGGTGCCGACAAAGGCGGACGTTTCCTACGTCGATCCCTACCACCCGAGTTTCTATGGCTTCGTCAAGGATCCCACGTTCTGGCCGGGCCGGAACCTCCGACCGATGGACTTCGGTCTCGGAAAATCTCCCGCTGCGGTCGATCCTCCCGGTTCACCCGAATGGCCCTTTCGCGAGTAGGGGCTGCTGCGAGTCCAGGGTGTTTGCGGACTCCAGCGGCGATCGACCCCAACGGGCTGCGATGAGCCGCTTCCCGCCCAGGCGGAAGGGGTGCGGAGAGAAGCGAACGGCAAGATCTCCGGGCAGATCGTTCCACATGCGCTCTTCGAAGACGATCAATCCCTCGGGCGTCTCTGCGAGCATCGCCGCGAGTTCTTCCGGAGATCGCAGGGTCTTCCCGCAGGTGCCTGTGTAGAGGGCGAGATTCTCTCCGTTGAGCCGATAGAGGTGGAGCCGTCCTCCCGGCGGGACGTATTCTTTCACCAGAGGCACCAGTTCCTTCGGCGTTTTGTGATCGTTGAGGATCGGCAGGATGACTCCGCCCATCGTCGCGAACAACACCGCCCAGGTCAGACCGAGT
Source organism: uncultured Verrucomicrobiae bacterium (assembly GCA_937898895.1). Lineage (GTDB taxonomy): Bacteria > Verrucomicrobiota > Verrucomicrobiia > Verrucomicrobiales > DEV007 > Arctic95D-9. The sequence goes on from CALDKL010000234.1 coordinate 3,234, forward strand.
CGCCACGGGGCGGTCGGTTGTCGTTTTGTCAGGTGCCACACCAGCAGGATGAGAATGATCGCGATCCCCAGTCCGGGAAGGGCAGAGGGAAAGGGAAGAGTCCGCGCGAGATCAAGACTCTCGATGACCTTGTCCCTCCACGAGGCCGACGACGTCGCGATTTGTTCCGAGAGCCAGGGCAAGACTCCGCTCGCCAGAAACAGGACAAACAGGATCGAGAGGAGAATGAGGGGGAAACGCCACAGCGCCTTCTCTACCTCGCGGAGGGCACGGCTTTCGTGAAATCGACTCCAGGCTGAGGCCATGAACAGGGCAAGGGCCGGATAGACGAGGAGGATGTAGAGATTGCGCTTGCCCGGACTGAGACTGAAGAAGACCACGACGAGAATCATCCAGCCCGCGAGCTTCCGGCGAAGCACGCGGTCCTCCGGACTGCCCGCGAGGGCACCCCAGGCAAAAGGCAACAGGGCCACCCAGGGAAGCCCATCGACCGGAAGGTAGGTGAGAAAATAGTAGAAAGGCTCACGATGGCCATACTCCCCCTGGGCGCGGTCGATGTTTTGCGCAAAGAGCAACTCGTCGAGATATCCTGCCGGAGGATCGCTCTGCAGGACGAACCAGAGCCACAGTCCCGGCAGCGCGAGGGTCACGAACGGGCCCCAGATCCAGTGGTGGCGGCGCAGGTCGTCCCGCTCCCCGGCGGCGAATTTGGCGACCAGATACACGAGGATCGGAACGAGGAATCCAACCGGCCCTTTCGCGAGAATGGCCAGACCCATGCAGCAATAGGCGGCCAGCGCTTTCGCGAAGGATGGCTTTGCATCCTGCGAGAAGAGTGCCAGCAAGGCCAGCATCTCCAGCCCGCAGAGGAGCATGTCGATCTGCCCCCATCCGCCCTGTTTCGCGAAGAGATACGTCGCGGCACAGAGCAGCGCGGCGGTCGCGTCATCCCGACGGCGACCCCATAGCCGCATCAGCATCACCACGGACCAAAGAGAGGCGACGGCACCGAAGAGACTGGGAAAACGCGTCGTCACCCCGTTGATCTCGCCATCCGCGAGAACCGCTGCCGCCCCGTTGATCATCCAGAACATCAGGGGCGGCTTGTGCGCGTAGTACTCGCCGTTGCGATGCGGGACAAGCCAGTGGCCCTCTTCGCGCATCTCTTTTGCGACATAGGCAAAACGGGCCTCGTCGGGAGCCCAAAGTTCGCGGCAGAGGTATTCCGAGCCCCAGTAGAGAAGCGAGGTCAAAAAGAGGATGACGAGGGAGCCGACGGGGCGGGACCAGAGTCGGATGAGCGTCGGCATGGAGCGCGAAGGATGGCGCAGGTCTCGCGTTCAGCTCCGCTTGCCCAGAGCCGCAGCGACAAACCCCTTGAAGAGCGGATGTGGCGCAGTCGGCTTGCTCTTGAATTCGGGGTGATACTGCACCGCGATGAAGAAGGGATGCGAAGGGATTTCGATAATCTCGCCGAGCTTTCCGTCGGGTGAGGTACCAACCAGCTTCATCCCCTTCTCCTCGAAGAGGGAGAGATAATTCTGATTCAGCTCGTAGCGGTGGCGATGGCGTTCGTTCACCGAGGACTTCCCGTAGAGCGTGGCCGATTTGCTGTCGGGCAACAGCTTCGTCTCCCAGGTGCCGAGGCGCATCGTGCCTCCCTTTTCCTGCACTTCCTTCTGATCCTCGAGCAGGCAGATCACGGGGTGTGGGGTCGTTTCGTCGAATTCCGTGCTGTGGGCGCGCTCCAGCCCACAGGCATTTCGGGCGAATTCGATCGTCGCAATCTGCATGCCCAGGCAGATGCCAAAGTAGGGGATACGATTCTCGCGGGCATATTGCGCCGCGAGGATCTTGCCCTCGATGCCGCGGTCGCCAAAGCCTCCGGGGATGAGGATGCCGGAGATCGTGTCGAGATATTTGGCAGGGCCGAATTCCTCGATATCGCTCGAGTCGATGCGCACGATCTCGACGAAGGCGTCATTTGCTGCGCCGGCATGGGTGAGGCTCTCGTAGATGGATTTGTAGGCGTCCTTGAGATCGATGTACTTCCCGACGACCCCGATCCGCACGGTGTGGGTGGGGTTGACAATGCGGTCGACCATGTTGCGCCACTCCAGCAACTCGGGCTCCTTCGTGACGAGACCGAGCCGCTCGCAAATGATGTCGTCGAGGTGCTGATCGTGCAGATTGAGCGGGGCGCGGTAGATCGTGCCCATCACATCGAGAAAGGGGATCACCGCCTCGGGCCGCACGTTGCAGAACATCGAGATTTTCTTACGCAGATCGAGATCGATCTTGTGTTCGGAGCGGCAGAGGATGACATCGGGCGCGATGCCGATCTCGCGCAGTTTCGCTACGCTCTGCTGGGTGGGCTTGGTCTTCAGCTCCTCCGCCGCTTTGATGAAGGGCACGAGGGTGGTGTGGATGAAAGCCACATTTTCCGCCCCGATCTCGTCCTTGAACTGGCGGAGCGCCTCCAGGAAAGGAAGGCCCTCAATGTCCCCAGTGGTGCCTCCGATCTCCGTGATGATGATGTCAATGTCGTCACGTTGTGCGACTTCCTTGATGCGGTTCTTGATCACGTCGGTCACGTGGGGGATGACCTGCACCGTTGCGCCGAGGTAGAGGCCCTCGCGCTCGTTCTTGATCACCGTCTCGTAGACCTGCCCGCTGGTGAGGTTGTTGAGCCGGGAGAGGCGACCGCTCGTGAATCGCTCGTAGTGCCCCAGGTCCAGGTCGGTCTCGGCCCCGTCATCGAGTACATAGACCTCGCCGTGTTGAAAGGGACTCATCGTCCCCGGGTCGACATTCAGGTAGGGGTCGAATTTCTGCATGAGCACGCGCAGACCACGCCGCTCCAGCAAGGTGCCGAGCGCCGCTGCGGCGAGCCCTTTTCCGAGCGAACTGACCACTCCTCCAGTGACGAAAATATACTTCATCGGGACAACGATTCGTGGAGTATCGCCGCCTGCTCGGGAGTGTCAACGCCCGGCGAGGCGTCGTCCGTCAATACCACCCGGATCCGCGCACCATTTTCGAGAGCCCGCAGTTGCTCCAGGCCCTCGGTCCGTTCGAGCAGGGAGGGTCGCCAGCTCACGAATTCGAAAAGAAAATCGCGTCGAAATCCGTAGATCCCCTTGTGTCGGTAGCAGACGAGATCCTCGGGCACATTCCGCGGGTGCGGGATCTGACTGCGGGAAAAATAGAGGGCGTTTCCCTGGTCATCGATCACCACTTTGACCACATTCGGATCCGCCAGGATGGGATCCGAGGCCGCCACGGGATTGGCCGCCGTGATCATGGGCAGCTCCGCATCGGCGAGGAGCGCCACCGCCAGCGCATCGATCAAGCCGGGATCAATGAGCGGCTCGTCGCCCTGGATATTGAGAATGTGCGTCATCTCGGGAAAAGCGACCGCAACTTCGGCGGCGCGATCCGTGCCGCTGGGATGATCGTCGCGCGTCATCGTGGCATGGCCCCCAAAGGCCTCCACCGCCTCGGCGATACGTCGATCGTCTGTCGCCACCGTGAGACGGGCGAGGTGTCGGCACTCGCGACAGCGGTCCCAAACGTGTTGCACGAGCGGTTTGCCCGCGATGAGATGGAGCGGCTTGCCCGGAAAGCGCGTCGAGCCCCAACGGGCGGGAATGACACCGAGGACAGAAGAGGGTTGGGTCGGCATGAAAAGAGGGTTGCCTCACGAAGCCCCGGATTCGGAACGAATCAACCTGAATCCGAAGTTGGCGAACCACGGAACCGTCAAAGGACCGTGGAAAGATTCCAAAATGGGATCCCGGCGCAACCATTCTCCTCGGGCGGATCAACGGCCAGCCCGCAGCGAGCGGAAACTGGCCGACTCCGTGGGCCCTCACCCTTCCAGCGACCCGTCGCTCCACCCGAGGCTTGGGGAAGCCTCGTCCCCGGTGGGGCATCCGTGTTGCGCCCCAGAAGAATGACACCGAAGTGATTTTCAGCTCGGGATCGTGAACATTGCGAATTTCGGGGAATGAACTTGCCACGCCTTGTCAATGTTTTTAAGGTAATGCTGACCAAGAAAGTTTTGGATGAATCGAAGGTATCCCGCGACTCTTTCCCTGCTGGCTTGCCTCCTCGCGTTCCCCGTCCGGGGGCTCGGAAACACGGTCTTCTTCGAGAACAAGATCCAATCCCTCAAAGCGCTCCGGGGAGGCACCGGAGTCACCGAAAGACCGGTCCCGATCTTCCACAGGGGCCGACTCATCGACCGTCAAGAACATCGCGTGGTGGAAGGCTACCTCAAGACGGGGCCGCGCCCGAATCGGCCGCTCCTGTTCGCGGACCTCGCTGCCAACACCTATCTGCGGCTGACCTACGCAAAACGCGGCGGGGTCTTCTCCGGCGATCTCGCCACTTCCGTAATCGGCTGCCACGCCTTTCGCACTCCGGCAGGGTTCGATCTGACACCAACCGTTTCCAAAACAATCATTCATGCGAGCGGATCGCGCCAGGGGTATCGCTCCCTCCTGCACGCCTCCTTTCCCGGCCTCGCCTCCTTCGTCCTGGAACGTCGCCTCCTTTCAGCCCGGACCAACCGCACGGTCTTCCGCCTGGAAAACCAGTTCACCGCGCTTGCCGATATCGCACTCGAAACGGGTGCTCCATTTGACGGGAAT
>CALDKL010000235.1 GCA_937898895.1 uncultured Verrucomicrobiae bacterium
CCCCCATGCATCTGCGCCAGGCTCTCTGGTCAAAACTCGCCCGCCCCGTCCGCGGGATCATGTACCACGGGTGGCAGTCCCTCGTCCAGACCGACAGCACGGGAGCCTATCGCTACACCAATCCACATACTCAATTCGAACTGCAACGCCTCGTGAAGGACGTCGTCGAGCCACTCGGCCCCGCACTTCTGAAGATCCCCGACTCGCGCTCCGAAGTCGCCCTGCTCGAGAGCTTCACCTCGCAGATGTTTGCACGACGCGGTGGCTACGGCAGCAATCTCAACTGGTCTTCCGACGTCTGGCTCGCCCTGCAGCATGCCCATGTGCGCTGCGACGTGCTCTTCGAAGAATCCCTCCTCCGCGACGGTCTCGATGGTCGTCGTTTTCTCGTCATGCCCGAATGCGACGTTCTCACCGAACCCGTCGTGAAGGCGGTCAAAGCCTGGCAGGCGAGCGGTGGCAAACTCATCGCCGACGAATTCCTCTGTCCCGCGCTGAAGGCGGATCTCGTCCTCACCAGCTTCAAGCGAGAGAAGAAGGCGGATCTCGACAAAGCCAAAGTCCTCGCCCTCGCCCGCGAGATCGGGCCCAAACTGGTCGATCTCGGTCATCATCGGGAAGTCGATTGCGACCAACCCGAAATCGCCCTTCGCGTCCGGCACGCAGGAGAGGCGACCTACCTTATTGCGATCAACGACCGCCGCGAATTTGGCACCTACGTCGGCCAGAACCACCTCGTGATGGAGAACGGCCTCCCCGCATCCGGGGTCCTGACATTCCTCAAAAACCCACCGCAACACGTCTACGATCTCGTCGACGGCACCGCGCTGACGGCGGACGCCGATCATCGTGTCGCCCTCGACCTCGCTCCCTGCGACGGTCGCCTCCTCATGGGCCTGCCGCGCCCCATTGCCGGAGTCGGCCTGACTCTCCCGGAAGCGGCAAAAATCGGATCCCGCGTCTCCCTGGCCGTCTCGGTCAACGACCCCGACGGCAAACCCCTTGCCGCAGTGATTCCCGTTCGCATCGAGATTCGCGATGCAAACGGAAGCCTCGTCGAAGGCAGCGGCTATCATGCCGTGGAAAACGGTCGCCTCTCCCTCGACCTCGACCTCGCCGCGAACGAAGACCCCGGCGTATGGGAGGTCACCGTCCGCGAACTCGCCTCCCGGAAACAGGCGCGAGCAGCCATGCGGGTGGCTCCCTGAAAGCCCCCCGCTCCCAGACTCACCATCCCATCTCCTTCGCCAGAGGAGCGAAGGCAGCAGGGTCGTCGACGAGCGGAAAATCGACCCCGGCGGCGAGCAGCCTGCGAGCGACTTCGAGAGTTTTGCAGGAATAATAATTCACCCGGACACCCGCCGCGTGAAGCTCCCCGATGAGCGCCGGATCGATCTCGCCCTTGCCGGACAGTTGGATAAACTCCGCCTTCATCGCGATGGTCCGCTTCGCGTAGTCGGCGTTGTTTGCCTGGCGATCCATGTTGCAGATCAGGATCCCCGGAACCGCCTCGCGTGCGGCAACGGCGGCCTCAGCGCCGGCGGCGAGAAAGGCCTGATGTAGGCGTCCTGCTTTCGCGATGGCCCTTGCCGTCGCAGCACCCAACTCACCTCGGCCCTTCAGATGGCAGTTGAGCCAGAGATCTTTCGGCATCATCGCGAGGGTCTCCTCGAAGGTTGGAATCCGCGTGCCCGCGAACTGCGGATGCTTGCGCATCCCTGCATCGGCTTCGCGGAGTTCCGACAGGGTCAGGTCCGCGACCCGACCCTGTCGGTCCGTGGTGCGATCAATCGTGTCGTCATGCATCAGGACGAGGGCACCGTCGCGGGTCAACTGCACGTCGAATTCAATCATGCCGACGCCGAGCCGAAGGGCCTCCGCAAAAGCCGGCAGAGTATTCTCCGGATGCGTCGCCATCGCCCCTCGGTGGGCGCAAAATCCGCGCGAAGGCATCGTCGGAGCCGCTGCGGCGTATCCTCGGCGGGGCATCGTCGCGAAAGCCGCGGCAAGCATTACAAAACGACGGCGGGAAAAACCGGAACTCTCTTTCATTTGTTAGTGTCTTTGCTAGTGTAGTGATCGCTAAATTCGCGCACAAAATATACATTTTACGTTTCACAGTCATCCCACGGGGGGGCGCGAACGAGGGTGAAAAGTGGGCTGGCGCCCTTTGATCCCCTGCCACTCGGTAGGGGTGTATGAACAAACAAACGCCA
>CALDKL010000236.1 GCA_937898895.1 uncultured Verrucomicrobiae bacterium
GTCGAGGAAGGGAATGATGACCCCGATGGAGCCGACCCGTGCCGAGGGCGAGGCGTAGATGGCATCGCTTTGCGAGGCGACCCAGTAGGCCGCCCTGCACATCAGGCCACCGGTGAAGGCGTAGACGAACTTCTCCTGGGAAGCGTCGGCGACAGCCTCGGCCAGTTCGGCGGTGCCCATCGCGGTGCCGCCCGGCGAATCGACGTCGAGAAGGATTGCATCCACCTTTTCGTAGGTGGCGGTCTGGCGGACGGCGGTGATCGCGTCCTCGGTGCTGAGCGGGCCGTGAAGGTGGACGATGCCGATCCGCTCATCGATGTCGAGGAGCGGATGGGAGGGTGGATCCTCGCGGAAGATCTGGCCCGTCGCGAAGGCCGCAGTCCGGGCGACGAAGTGGTCGAGAGCCTCCGACGTGATGAGCCATGGCTGGCGGCTGCGGAGAATGTCGAGGGCTTTCACGCCCCGGAGGGGATGTCAACGGGTCCGGGACTCGGCCGTTGCGCTGCGGCCCGTGGAAGGCTATCGTTGTCCGCTGTGAGCATTACACTCGAAGTCGATGACGATGTCTTGGCCCACCTGCCGCTTGGTCCGGGGGAACGGGAGCGTCACATGCAGATCGAACTGGCAACCCGCTACTATGCGAAGCGATGGTTGACCTTGGGGCGGGCGGCTGCCATGGCCGGGTTGGATCGCGAGGCGTTTGCCTGCGAGCTGGCGGAAAGAGGGATTTCGCGGGACTACGGCCTGACTGAAGCCATGGAGGATATCGCCGATGCTCGTGGTGAGTAACACCTCGCCACTGAGCAATCTCGCCATCATCAGGCGGCTCCACCTTTTGCGTGATCGCTACAAGGCGATCACGATTCCTTCAAAGGTGCGGGAGGAATTGGAGGCGCTCCACCATCCGGAGGGACGGAGCCTGATACGCGACGCCCTCAACGCTACGTGGCTCTCGGTGGAGTCTCTTCCGAAATCGATCGATCTTTCCAAGTATTTGGAACGCGCTGATCCGGGCGAGTGTGAAGCCATTGCTCTGGCGGAATGGAGGAATGCCGACAAGATTCTGCTCGACGACCGGGCCGGTCGGGAATTGGCCAGGGAACGCGGTTTGAAAGTGGTGGGCGTTCTCGGAGAACTGCTCTACGCGAAACGGGCGGGTCGAATTCTCTCTGTTCGCGAAGAAATGGAGAAGCTCCAGACCGAGGCACGGTTTTTCATTCGAACCGACCTGATGGCGTTGATTCTTGCTGAGGCTGGAGAGAAGTGACGGCGGCGGCCGGTTTCCAGAGCAGCTCCACTGGCACGTCGTGCCTCTCCGCCGCTTCAAGGATCATCTTGATGTCCCGCGCCCGGCGCTCAATCTCCTCCCCGAAGTCCGCTCCGAGTTCCTCGTAGTGATCCGAGATTGTCTTGAGGCCCATCTCGACATCGGCGCGGTTCTGCTGGGCCTCGCGTCCTGCGTCCACCGTGACTCTGCGCGGAGTTACGCAACTGATTCGCCACCAGTTTGGCACCGGCTCCAGCTCCCCTCGGGCGATGGCATCCCCGATCACATAGAACCAGACCGGCCGG
>CALDKL010000237.1 GCA_937898895.1 uncultured Verrucomicrobiae bacterium
CGGAAATGCAGGTTAGCCTCTTCCCTCCCCACCCACACACAAATGAAAAGAAGAGGGAAATCAGCGATTTCCCGGAAACGCACATGGAAAAATTCATCGTACACGGCGGCCACGCCCTCGAGGGCAGTGTCAACATCAGCGGCTCGAAAAACGCCTCCCTTCCGATCCTCGCGGCGACGCTCCTGACACGAGAACAATGCATTATCCGCCGCGTCCCCGATGTCTCCGACACGAACTACATGCTGCAGATCCTGCAGAACCTCGGCGCGGAGGTGGAACGAGCCAGCGGCACCGTGGTAATCCGCTGCGAGAACCTCCGCAGTCACGAGGCCCCCTACGATCTCGTCCGAAAAATGCGTGCGTCGGTGTGTGTGATGGGACCACTCCTCGCACGGCACAACCGAGCCCGCGTGTCCTTGCCGGGCGGCTGCGTCATTGGCGACCGTCCCATCGACTTGCACCTCCGAGGCCTCGAGGCCCTCGGGGCCGAGGCCCGCGTCGAGGGCGGAAACGTCCACATCGAGGCCCGTTACGGACTCACCGGAAAGGTCATCGACATGAGCGGAAAACATGGAGCCACTGTGCTTGGCACCGACAACGTAATGATGGCCGCAGTCCTCGCCAAGGGAACTACCGTGATCACCGGAGCGGCCTGTGAGCCCGAGGTCGTCGATCTAGCGAATTTTCTCAACGCGATGGGCGCGAAAGTCTCCGGGGCCGGAACTCCTCGTATCGAGATCGAAGGGGTCGCGGAACTCGGGGGTGTCGAACACACGGTGATCCCCGACCGCATCGAGGCTGGCACCTTCCTCGTAGCAGGTGCCATGGCCGCAAAATCCTCCATCACCCTGAACCGGGTCGTGCCTGAGCACCTCTCTGTCGTCACCGAGGTGCTCAGCCGATGTGGTTGCCGAATTCAAAGCGACAGCAACTCCCTGGTCATTAGTCGGGCCGCGAAACCGGTCGGAGCGAATATCACCACCGAGCCCTACCCGGGATTCCCCACGGATATGCAGGCGCAAATGTGTTCACTGTTCGCGGTCACCCCGGGTACCAGCATTGTCCGTGACACGATCTTTCCCCAGCGGTTTATGCATGCCTCCGAGATGAAGAGAATGGGGGCCGACATCGAGGTCACCGACGGCACCGCGGTCATCCACGGAGTGAAACAATTGAGCGCGGCACCAGTCATGGCAAGCGACCTCCGGGCCTCGGCAGCACTTGTTCTCTCCGCCCTGACCGCGCAGGGAGATACGGAAATCTCTCGAGTCTATCACATCGACCGAGGATACGAGCACATCGATGAGAAACTGATCGGCCTTGGCGCACAGATTGAACGTCTGCCCGCCTGACCCCTGCCATCGAGACACGGGCGTTCGATTGATCCGGCTGGTAGAAACCGCTTCGCTTCAGCGGGCTCGATCCTGGCGGATGATCCGTTCCACCTCGGCCGGGGGCATACGGACAGCCGTGGATTTGGGCTTCATCTTGATCACGACTCCAAGGCGCATCGTGCTGAGGACTCCGCAAAGGTGGCCAGAACGGTCAATGAGAGGTGAGCCGCTATCCCCTTTGATCATGGGCAGCGTCGTGACGATTTTCTGGAACGAACCGTTCCCTTCGCCTTCGACAGGCTGGTTTTCGAGGAATTCTCCTCCGGCCTTTTCATGCATCCAGCCTCCAGCGAAGAGGGTCTCTCCGGCCTTGAGCGATTCGTAACGGAACCTCAGGTAGCGAGGCGTCGCAAGATTCGCTTTCACAATCGCAAAATCGGCCGAGTCGTTGCGATAGACCACCCGGATCGGCGCGTAATCGATGAAGGTTCTCCGATTATTCGACGTCGCATACAACACGTAGGAATCGGGGTGGGCCAGGACATGAGCTGCCGTCAGGAAGTAGCCATCCGGGGTCACCGGGGCACAACTGCCGAATCCTGAACCTCCTTTGGCGATCGGAACGGAAAATCCGAGTTCGAGCACTCCTTCCTGCGCCTCCCGACTGGTCGCAAGCTTCGTCTTGAAATCCTCATCAAGGTATTTTCCGCTGACGATCAGTCCGGAATGGAGGGTGAGAAAGTCAGCGGCTGAAAAGCCCTTGTCGGTCCGGTTTTTGAGTTCGGGCAAACTCACCGGGGCATCGATGCCGATGGAATCGTATCTTGCCAGCGAACGCCGCTGATCCCAATGCGTGTTGGCTGGCATGATGATGCACGAACTCAGGCAGAAGGGAGCGAGTCCGCAGAGCAAGATCAAACGCGCCAAGGAGGGACGGCAAGAAGACGGAGACGGCATCGGATATGTGGGAGCGTTCAAAAGGGAGGAAATCGATGCTTCTGAAGTGGTTTTCTGTCAAGCGTAACGCAGGAAGCCCTTCCCTTCACCTGACAATACGTGCCCAAGCGAAAATCTTTCAGAAATTCTGATACGTGCCTCGGCTTTTTCTCATCGTTTCAGTCCCAATCCGAAACCCGCCAATCCCGCTGCGGTGGTGGCGAGATGTTCCTTTACCAGTTGCGACACGGCACCGAGCCGGGAGTCCAGCCACCCGCCGCCTGCCTCCATGGTTTTCAAATAATCGTCCCACACTTGCGTGTATCCCTGTGACTCGAGAAACCATGCCGCGAGCGCAGCGACAAGGAGCAGCACTACCCCCGTCTTGAAGGCGACTCTTAAAAACGAGGCGGCGAGCATGGCCGCCATGAAGGTTCCACCCATTGTGACTGCACCAGCGCCCCACTGATCCGCCTTGGTCAGGGTCGGTTCCCCAGTGAGGCCGACACCTGGAGTCGTCAATCCCACTGAAAATCCCGGCTGCGCAGCATTGTGCCCGTCTGAAAGTTGCCGACTTCCCGTCCATGCCATACCCGCGAGCACCACAATTCCCGCAAACAAGAGAAGCCGCCCCTTGAAGCCGGAGAACCCGCCAATCATTTCACGGATCTCAATCATCGACGAAAAGAAGGATCGCATCGCATTGTAGAATCTCCAGAAAAAAAATAATTCCAAAAATGCAATTTACCATTTATTCTTTCAGACAAATAGTTGTTGCTTTACACGACTACCAACCTATGCTTTTGACAAACTATTTTGATGTTGAAAATTCTTCTTTCATGAGCACATCAAGAATCCTTGGGTCCGGACGTTCTTTTTATCATGTCATTTCACGTGTGGTGGATCGACGTATGGTGTTTGGGGACCGAGAAAAAGAGGTCATGCGCAAGATTCTCCGCAATCAGGAGGCTTTCGCCGGGGTGAGGGTGGTAACCTACTGCCTGATGACGAATCACTTTCACCTGCTCCTGGAAGTGCCTGATCGGGAAACACTCCCCCCTCTCGATGAAGAAGGGCTGCTTGCGGTGCTGCCGTTGCTCTATGACGGCGGAACTGTCGAAAGCGTGAAACAGGAATTGGAAGCGGCTCGAAGTTCGGGAAACGAGACCTGGCATCGGCAAATCCTTGATCGCTACGAGCGCCGCCGGGGCGATCTAGGCCTCTTCCTGAAGGAACTGAAACAACGATTCACCTTTTACATGAACAAGCGGCTGGAGCGCACTGGGACGCTTTGGGAAGGTCGCTACAAGAGCGTCCTGGTAGAAGACCACGAGCAGGCCCTTCTCGCGATTTCTGCATACATCGATCTCAATCCGGTGCGAGCGGGCCTCGTTTCAAAGCCAGAAAACTACCGATGGTGCGGATATGCGGAGGCAGTCGGCGGAGGGCGTCGGGCCCACCGGGCTCGGGAAGGGCTGGGGCGGATA
>CALDKL010000238.1 GCA_937898895.1 uncultured Verrucomicrobiae bacterium
AGCAACGCATCTTTTCCCTGAGCCTCGGATCTCAACAGGTCACCGGGGCCACCTTCTCAAAAACCACCGGGGGTGGACTGCGGCTCGAGCAAATCGAGAGGCGTGATCTCATCGGCGATCCCGGTGAAGACGGGAGCCGCTCGGCACAGACCACCCAGGCGATCAAGGAAATCGCGGGGGCGCTGAAGGTGAAAGGGGCTCCCGTCAGCTACGTGATTTCCTCTTTCCCGGTTTTGGTGAAATTTGCCAGTCTTCCTGCTCTCGACGGCACACAGGTCGATCAGATCGTGGAGTTCGAGGCTCAGCAGCAGGTGCCCTATCCAATCAACGAAGTGGTCTGGGGTTATCAACTCATGGGGGAAGTCGGGGATGTCGAGGTGGAAGTCGCCCTTGCCGCCGTCAAGTCGGATGAGCTTTCCGAGATCGACAATCTTGTGACGGCGGCGGGCCTGAAGTCCAAGGGAGCAGAGTTTTCCCCTGCTGCCCTCTACAACGCCCTGCGGTTCAACTACTCCGATCTCGACGGGACCACTCTGCTCGTCGATATCGGATCCCGGACGACGGACATGATTTTCATGGAAGGTGGCAAGGTCTTCATCCGAACCGTCAAAATCGGTGGGGCGGACATCAGCCGGGCGATTGCGAAAGAGTTCGGAGCTGATTTTGCGGCAGCTGACCACCGCAAGGTCATGGACGGGTTTGTTGCCCTCGGCGGACCCTATGCCGACCACGATGACCCGGAGATCGCCGCCATCTCCAAGGTGGTTCGCAATTCTCTCACCCGCCTGCACTCCGAGGTGATGCGGACGATCAATTTCTACCGCAGTCAGCAGGGTGGATCGGCCCCGTCGTTCCTCCTCCTCAGTGGGGCGACCGCCAGCCTTCCCTTCATCCGCGAGTTTTTTGCGGAGAAGCTGAATCTGCCCGTGGATCACTTCAATCCCTTTCGGAACATCACCGTGGCTCGAGGAACCACTGCGGAGCTGGCTGCCGCGAAGGCCCATCAGTTTGGGGACCTCGTGGGCAACGCGCTCTCTCAGAACGGCGAGGTGCCTCTCAGCATTCAACTGATCCCCGAATCCGTGAGGAAGGGCCGTGAACTCGATGCGCGGAAACCCGCTCTCGTTCTCGCCCTCGTCGCGGTTGCGGCCTTGTTGGGAGCCGTCGGGTTCTATTTTTCAAAAGGCGCTCTGCTCGCAAACGAAAAGCTCTCCTCGATCGAATCGAAGTCCGCGACTTTGGAAAAGTATGGAAAGGAGATCAAAGCCTCTGAGGATGAGATTGAAACGGTGAAAGGACAGGCGGGTCCCTATGTGGACGCCGTCCGCCACCGGGTTTATTGGGTGCAGGTCTTCAATTATCTCAGCAGTAAGCTCCAGAATGATCTGATTTTCATGACGGTCCTTGAGCCGCTCGCCGCCGGAGTTCCCATCATCGACGACGAGGCGACGGCCCTGACTGCGGTGGCAGACGCAGCGGCACCAGCCGAGTCGATTGTCGATGCC
>CALDKL010000239.1 GCA_937898895.1 uncultured Verrucomicrobiae bacterium
TCATGGATCCCGAGATCACTCCGAAGGCGCTGACCAAGGCGATCAACGCCTACCCCACCCTCGGAAACCAGGCGAAGGCCCAGGAACTGACCCAGGAACTCAGTGCGGGATATCCGAACTACGTGGCTCCCGCTTCGCTCGATCACGAGTGTTGAGGGATGCCTTCGGGCAAACCTCCACCTGGCGGCGGATGCGACTGGCGCGAACAAGTCTTCGACGCACGGGAAAGTCTCGCAGAACTTGCTTCTCCCATGATTCCGCGAACCGCATTCTTCTCCCTCCTTCTTCTCATTCCCCTGGTCCTTCCCGCCGCCCCACTCATGGAGCCGTGGGAATCCGGCTACACTGGCACCGACGCGACCGATCCGCAGGTACGGGGGTACTGGCGCTTTGACGGCGAGACCCCGGAGGCGGCACTCAAAGACCAATCCGGCAAGGGACACGACCTGAAACTCGAAGGAGGCTCGAAACTCCATCCCCAGGGCAAACGCGGAGGAGCCCTCGAGGGCTTTCCCGGATTCCCCGTGCAGGACAAACGCCACGCTGCCGTCACCCCTCATCGCCCCGACCTCAATCTCACCGGCGCCTTCACCCTCGAAATGTGGATCGCCACGAAGGCAGAGTTCGAGGATCGGCTCCGCTGCTTCCTTCTCGACAAAAAGTATGTCGACCACACCGACTACCAGTGGCAAATCGGCGAGGCCGACAAATCCGGAAATCGTCGCATGTGGGTCGCCATCGGCTTTGGCGCGGATTCACGGACCTTCACCTCCGAACCCGCCAAATTCGCGCCCGGCGAGTGGCACCATGTCGCCTTCACTTACGACGGGGCCGGCGAAGGCCGATTCTTCATCGACGGCCAAAGCGCGGGACGTCATTATCATCCCGGTGTAGGCGGGGCCGTGGCAGGAACCAAGCCTCTCTCCATCGGCGACAGAATCGGGAGCAACTACGGCGGATTCCCCGGATACATCGACGACGTGCGGATCTGTCAGGGTGTCCTCTCCTTTGAATCCGTCTCCCTCACGATCCAGTCCGCCCGCCACGTCTGGCAGCGCATGGAGAAGGCCGCCCCCCTCCGCGTCGCCTGCACCAATCTGCGACGCGAGCCCCTGGTCGGGGCGACCCTCTCCCTGACCTGGTCCGACGGAGGCAAAGCCGAAACGATTCCCCTGCCCGATCTCGCCCCGGGAGCCGAACACACCGTCGCCTTTCCCGTCGACACGACCTTGAAGCCTGGCCACTACACCTTCCGTGCCAGCATCGAACTAACAAAACCAAAACCATTCACAACTTCGAATGACTCCGCATACACCATCGTCGCGCGACATCCCGTCCGCATGCCGGTGATCATGTGGGGAGCGGGAGGTGAGGAGATCCCCCGGCTCAAGGATCTCGGGTTCACCCACTTCATCGGCATGGGAGCGGATGCCGGAGAGATCTGGAGAGAGAAAAAGGTGGTCCCTCTCAGCGGGGAGGCCTATCTTTCCCGCGTCCGCGGCTTCCTCGACGAGGCGCTCGCGAACGGACTCGAGGTGGTCGCCGGGATCTCTCCGAAAGGGGTCCTCGAATCCGATCCCGCCAATCTCCGCGTCGGTCGCGACGGAAAGCCCTACGAACGGCAGGATATTTGCGCGTCGAAACCGGAATTCGCCCCCTTCTTCCGCAATGTCGGAGAAGCGGTGACGGCCGCCTACGGCGATCATCCCGCCTTCAGCATGGCCCTGGTCGATACCGAAGTGCGCGACGCCTCGACCCCTTCCTTCAACGAGGTCGATGTGGCGAACTACC
>CALDKL010000240.1 GCA_937898895.1 uncultured Verrucomicrobiae bacterium
GGATCAGCGCGACAAACGTCAGGACCTGAAAGAGAAAGCCCACCAACGCGAGATTGACCGCGAAATCGCCCGGTTCAACCGCTGACTCGCCGCAGCATCCGACAACGAAGTCGGTTGACTGTCCCACCGATTCCCGTTCATTCCACGGTCTCCATGGGCTCTTCGTTCGGTCAACTTTTCAAACTCTCCACCTGGGGTGAATCTCACGGTGGCGGCGTGGGTGTGGTCATCGACGGATGCCCACCCCGACTCCCTCTGAACGAGACCGACATCCAAATCGATCTCGACCGCCGCCGTCCCGGCCAGAGCGAAGTGACGACGCCCCGCGATGAGGCGGATGTGGCGGAAATTCTTTCGGGCACCTTCGAAGGGCTCACGCTCGGCACTCCCATCGCAATCCTGGTTCGGAACAAGGACCACCGCCCCGAGGCATACTCGGAGATGGCGGAGAAATTCCGCCCCTCGCATGCCGATTACACCTACCAGGCAAAGTACGGAATCCGCAACTGGCAAGGAGGGGGGCGCTCGAGTGCCCGCGAGACGATCGGTCGTGTCGCCGCCGGTGCGATCGCGAAGAAAGTGATCGCCGCCCATTTCGCTCCGACTCTCGAAATTCTGCCCTACGTCGAGTCCATCGGCACCCTGAAAGCCACGGTCGATCCGGCGACTGTCCGGCGTGAGGTGATCGAATCGAACATCATTCGCACGGCCGATCCCGAATCCGTGGGTCCGATGATCGACCTGATCAAAGAGATGCGCAGCGAAGGCAATTCCGTCGGGGGAGTTGTCGCCTGCGTCATCCGAAACGTTCCCGTCGGCCTGGGCATGCCCGTGTTTGACCGCCTGGAGGCGGATCTTGCCAAAGGGATGCTCAGCCTGCCCGCGACGAAAGGATTCGAGATCGGATCCGGTTTCGCGGGTTCGGAAATGACGGGCCGCGAGCACAACGATGCTTTCCGCATGAAGGAGGGCCGCGTTCGGACCGTGACGAATCGTTCCGGAGGCGTTCAGGGCGGGATCAGCAATGGCGAAGATCTCTTCTTCCGTGTCGCCTTCAAACCCACTGCCACCATCATGTCCGCACAGGACACGGTATCCACCTCCTGGGAAGACACCCAACTGAAGGGCCGCGGTCGGCACGACGCCTGCGTCCTTCCCCGCGCCGTGCCGATGGTCGAAGCCATGGCGGCTCTTGTCCTCGTCGACCACATGCTGCGTCAACGAGCCCTGTGCGGCGAATGGGAGAGCCAGCGATGACCGAATCCTTTCCCATCCTGCTTGCCATTCTTTTTGTCGTCTTCTCCTTCATCTTCGCGATGAACAAGGGAGTGACGAACCTCCTCGCCTCGGGCCTGGCCCTCGCGGTGGGTCTGGTAATCCTTTGGGGTGCCTCGGCTTCGCTTCCGCGTCTTGCTGCCACCTACCTGGACGTCACCCTCGGCTGGAAACCATGCTTTGGCATCGCTGTCGGCCTAGCCCTCGCGGGATACCTTGTCGCTCGCGTCCTCTTCGGCCTGGCTCTGAAAAAGCTGTTCAATCCCGACCACTCCTTCCACCGCTTTGTCGACGGCGCACCCGGCGGGTTCCTCTCGCTGCTGCCCAGCCTCGTCACCCTCATTCTCTTTTTCACCTGCGTCCGGGCCGCCGGAACCGTGCAAGAACTGAACTTCCTCGACACCCTGGCCCAGGCCGGTATCGAACGAGCCGCCGGAACCATCCCCGCGCCCCCCATCTCGATCCGATGGCGCAATGCTGTCGAGTGCCTTCCCTTTGTGGCCTCACTGCTTGACCGTATCGACCCATTCAGCCGACGCGCCTCTCGACATGCCGCTGCCATGACCATCGTGGCGAAATCGGTGGAATTGCGCGCCCGCCTCCTCGGTCATGCCTCCGTCGGCGCACTCCTCGAATCCCCGCGCTGGACCGCTCTGGCCACCGATCCCCTCGTGGCCGAGGCCCTTACCAAACAGGATCGTGTTGCCCTCGTCACCGCTCCCGCCATACAAGCCGCTGCGGCGGAACCGGAACTCCATTCCTCCCTCGAGTCCCTCGTCCTGCTGCCCGCGCTGGAATCTTTCGTCCACTCCCTCGTTCCCGTCGCGGAACCCGAGCCCCTACCCTGACATTCCTACCTTTCATGGCGCATCCCGACTACCTCGTCAGCATCGGACTCGAAGTCCACGTCCAACTCAAGACCGCGAGCAAGATGTTCTGCGGCTGCGCGGTCCGCTTCGGAGAACCGCCCAACACCCTCACCTGCCCCACCTGTCTCGGACTGCCCGGCGCACTACCCAAGCTCAACGCCGGGGCCATCGAGCGCACCCTCGTCGTGGGGCAAATGCTAGGCTGTGCCACCCCCGAAGTCGTGAAGTGGGACCGGAAGAACTACTTCTACCCCGATATGCCGAAGAACTACCAGATCTCGCAATACGATCTGCCGCTCTGTCTCGGCGGATCCGTTCCCCTTTACGATCTGGCTTATCCCAAGGACTGGCAGAAATCCATCGCCGCCCCCGGAAAGGCCGTGCGTCTCACTCGCATCCACCTCGAGGAGGATGTCGCGAAGTCCACCCACCACGGCACCTTTACCACCATCGACTTCAATCGGGCGGGAACCCCGCTGATGGAGATCGTCTCCGAACCCGACATCGACTCGCCGGAGGAGGCCGTCGCTTACCTGAACTCCCTCCGCCAGATCCTCGTCTACAGCGGCGTCTCCGACGCCGACATGGAGAAGGGTCAGATGCGCTGCGATGTGAACATCTCCGTGCGTCCCGCGAACCAGTCCGAATTGGGAACAAAGATCGAGCTAAAAAACCTCAACTCCGTCTCGGCGGTCCGACGAGCCATCCACCACGAAATCGGACGCCAGATCGAGGAGGTCGAAGCCGGACGCCCCATCCGCCAGGCCACCTGGCGTTGGAACGACGAGGTCGGCCAGACCGAGCTGATGCGACTGAAGGAAGATGCCCACGACTACCGCTACTTCCCCGCTCCCGACCT
>CALDKL010000241.1 GCA_937898895.1 uncultured Verrucomicrobiae bacterium
ACTGACCATGGGCGTCTTCGAATCCCATCGGCGCGGAGGAGCCAGAGTCGAACTCCCTCTCGCGGAACGGGGAAATCCCCTGACAAAGCTCTAACCCGCCTTTCTCAAACCCCTTCGTCGCGAGACGCCGAGAGGCCCCGTTCTCGCAAGGCACGGCCTGGATTTCTCGCCGGGCTGTATGAGAACATACCGCCCAAGGGAAATCCGGGCCGGAACGAAGCGGGGACGGGCCGCAGCCAGTCGCAGCAGAAGGAGAATGAGAAATGCGGGTGTACCTCGGGGCCCCCTTCCCTCCTCACTCCGCCGTAAACGATTCGTTCACCAGCGGCGGCACTGCCCCGGCGGGGCGAAAGTGGTAGACGCGCTGCGCCTGTCCGGCGGGATCCTCCGCCGCGTAGATCGCCACTTCGACCTTCGAGCCCCCCCCGCCGGATTCGGGCAGGAGGCGCGACTCAATGCGGACGTTGTTGGTTCCGCGCCGGACACCTCCCATGACCAGTTCGGTGACCTTCACGTTCCTGAACGTACCGGTCAGATGCCCGTTCACGGTGATCTTCACCTCGTGACCCGTCGCATCGATCCAGGCTTCCGCCACATAGTGCGGGGTCTCGACCGGCTGCGGCACCGGAGGCAGGAAAGGTGCCGGTTGGAATTCCTCGCCGCGGAGGAAGGAAAAGTCGCTGTTTCGGATCTGGAGGAGGATCTCGCCGTCGTTGCCGATCTTGACGATGCGCAGATTGTCGAACTTCCACTTGCCCTCCTCGCGCAGAAAATGGAGGACGAGCAGGTTGTCAGGAACAGACACTCCCGGCTCCTCCCCGAAGTTCGCCTTTCCGAAGTAAGTCGAAGTCGCGGTGTCTCCCGTCGAGAGGACTCCCAGCGGAATCAGTCCTCCGAGACCAGGCGAGGCCACCGGATCATCGAAGAGAGCCTGGGGAAAGGGCCGCTTCTGAGAGAGGATACGATTGCGCGTTTCCACCTGTCGCGAGAAAGCCGTGACCTCCTCCCAAAGAGCGAGATCCCCCGCATCCATCGCCTTTCGCCAGGCCTCATAGGCCGACTCGAGGGTGACCCGTATGCTGTTGTCAGGCTGTGCCGTCGCCACCGACGCGGGAGTCTGCGCCTGGACAAAAACGGACATGGCCACGAGGAACACGACCAGCGCGGGAAGACGAGGATTCTGCATGGGATCAAGCTACCATGCGGCAACGCCCCTGCCCACCCCGAGTTTCTTCTCGAGCCCTCGAAAAAACCTGCCTCTTCACGCCAATGGATCGAGTTCCGGCTTGAAGTCGGCAGCGTGGTAGGAGCTGCGCACGAGGGGACCCGAGGCGACGTGGCGAAAACCCTTCTCCAGGGCAATCTCACGATACCGGTCAAACACCTCCGGGGCGATGTATTCGACCACGGGGAGATGTTTGGGCGAAGGCCGCAGATATTGTCCGAGTGTCAGGACAGTGACCCGATGATCCCGGAGATCATCCATGGCCCTGATGACCTCGGGCTCGCGCTCGCCGAGGCCGAGCATGAGACCGCTCTTCGTCGCGCAACGGCGTCCCATCTGTTCAGCCATCTCGCGGGCAGTGCGCAGGACTTTCAGCGAACGCCAGTATTCCGCCTTGGACCGCACCACCGGGGTGAGTCGCTCCACGGTTTCGAGATTGTGATTGAAGATCGCGGGGGCCGCCTCGACGACGACCCAGAGCGAATCATCGCGCCCAATGAAATCGGGCACGAGCACCTCGATCACCGTTTGCGGATTCAACTCGCGCACCTTGTAAATGACATTGGCGAAATGGCAGGCCCCTCCGTCGGCGAGGTCGTCGCGGGCCACCGCAGTGATGACGACATGGTTCAGCTTCATCCGAGCGACGGCCGCGGCGACGCGGTCGGGTTCGTCGACCTCGAGCGGTAGCGGACGCCTCGTATCGACCGCACAAAATCCGCAGGCCCGGGTACATCGATCCCCGGCGATCATGAAGGTCGCCGTCCCCTGCCCCCAGCATTCCCATCGATTCGGACACTGTGCTTCCTCGCAGACGGTGACGAGCTTCAGGTCGTCAATGAGTTCCTTGGTGCCCCAAAAGACGGGATTGTTCGGAAGGCGCACGCGAATCCAGGGAGGCTTGCGCTCCTGGTGCAGGGTAGGATCGATCTTGACGGGCATGACGGGCAGATTCAGACGCGACCAGACGCGAGGGCCGTTTCGGGAAAGAGCGCACGGATGCCGATCTCGGTCGCGGGACAGATTCCCCGCTCGGTGATGAGTCCGGTGACGAGCCGCGCGGGAGTCACATCGAAGGCAAAGTTCGCCACGGACGTGCCTTTGGCAACCAGATTCACCGCGACTTCCCTGTCTCCGGCATCTTCGCACGGACCCGACAGTTTCGTCACTTCCTCCCCGCTCCGCACCTCGACGGGAATGCCGCCGATGCCGTCGGAAATCTCCCAGTCGAAACTGGAGGAAGGCAGCGCCACGTAAAAGGGCACCCCATTGTCCCGTGCCGCGAGAGCCTTCAGGTAAGTGCCGATCTTGTTGGCAACATCGCCGGTGTAGGTCGTGCGGTCTGTCCCGGTGAGGAGGAGATCGACCTTTCCGTGCTGCATCAGATGGCCACCGACATTGTCGACGATCACCGTATGGGGCACGCCCTCGTGCCCGAGTTCCCATGCGGTGAGCCTCGCTCCCTGATTGCGCGGACGGGTTTCATCCACCCAGACATGGACCGGAATCCCCGCTGCGTGCGCAGCGTAGATCGGTGCCGTGGCCGAGCCAAAATCGACAAAGGCGAGCCATCCCGCGTTGCAGTGGGTGAGGAGATTCACCGGCGTTT
>CALDKL010000242.1 GCA_937898895.1 uncultured Verrucomicrobiae bacterium
CTTTGGCAGGAGCGGGGATCGGGCTATGCTGCGTCCAGTGAATACGACAGGAAAACGCGCCCGCAATCTCATTTTGATCGGGTTCATGGGCACCGGGAAAACTACGGTGGGCCAGCGCGTCGCGCACAGTCTCGGATTTCGCTTTATCGATACCGACAAGCTCATCGTGAAGCAATCGGGAAAACCCATTCCACGGATTTTCGAGGAGGAGGGGGAGGAGGCCTTTCGCCGTCTCGAGACTGAAACATTGCGCCGATGTGCGGAGGGGGAGGGGCAGGTCATCTCCACGGGGGGAGGGATTGTGACTCGGGAAGAGAATTGCGAGATCCTCCGCCGGGCGGGATATGTCGTTTGGCTGCGAGCTTCGCCCGAGATCATTTTTGAGCGCATTCGTCGCAATCGCAACCGCCCCCTTCTCCAGACGCCGGACCCGATGAAAACAATTCACGAGCTGCTCGAGGCGCGGAACGCCCTCTATGAATCCTGTGCGGATCTGTCGATCACGACGGACCCTCTCACGATGGAGGAGACTTGCTTCGGTGTGGCCGAGTCGGCTCGTCTCGCACTGGGGCCGGGGGAGGCCTGATGGCAATGGGAGAGGTTCTGGGAAAAGGGTCACTCCTCCCCGCTCCGCAGTCGGCGCAGCATTTCCACGATGTCTTTCCATCCCCGCACCGTGACGAGGAAGGTGATGGTGCTGTACCAGATCACACAGATCCAGAGAAGCAGGTGCCAGAAAGAACTCATTCTGTCGTTTTGTCAGGGGATGGTTTGAGCAATGAACCGACGATCATTCCGAGTGCAGCGGCACCGAAGGCGGCGATGCCGGCGTTGTCTTTGCCGAAGCTCGCTGCCCAGGCGGCGGTGGAGGCCATCTTTTCGAAGCTGAGGAAGGAAATCGGTACGAGCGCTCCGCCGAGGATCGCTCCGAAGGCCCCCCACGAATTGGCACGTTTCCAGTAGCAGCACGCGATCAGCAGAACGGACATGCTCGAGAGGTAGACCGAGCCGCTCAGCAGCAGGTATGACCAGACATCTCCCTGGATTTCGTAGAGCAATCCGAAAACGAAGAGATAAACGCCAATCAGTGCGACGATGCACCGATTCCAGCGGATGGCTCGAGCCTCCGGCCATCTTCCCTTGCGGAAGGGGGCGAGGATATCGTTGTAGATGACGCTGCCCCATCCGAGCATGTAGGAGGAGTCCGTGCTCATGTCCGCAGCGAGCATGGCCGCGACCATCAACCCCATGAGTCCAACGGGAAGGAAAGTCGCGAGAAACTGCGGCATTGCCATCAGGGTGGCATCGCCTTCCTTCGCCGGACCCAGCAGCACGAGGGCGGCGACACCCCAGAGAACGGGGACGAGCCAGCGGCAGACGAAAAAGAAACTGGTGCGCACGTAGATCTTTTGTCCGGTGGCCGCATCTTTGGCCGAGAGCAGTCGGGAGATCGTCGTCTGCCAGGTGAGGGTCGCGGCGGCGTTGCCGAGGATCTGGAAGATCAGATAGGACCATCCCATCGCGGGATTGGCGAGCGGATTGAAGCCGCCTTCGCCGTGGGTCGTTCGCACGGCTTGCTCGAGCCGATCCCAACCGATGTGGTGAAGAATGAGCAGGGTGACGATGAGCAGTCCCACGCTCATG
>CALDKL010000243.1 GCA_937898895.1 uncultured Verrucomicrobiae bacterium
CTCGACTGGGCGGGAGTGGCGATCCCGGGGGAATACCAGGGTCGCAGTCTGCGTCCGCTCGTGGAAGGTGCTGTGCCCGGCGACTGGCGCACCGAAACGTTTCACGAGCATTTCGCCGTGCGGGATCGCATCCCTGCCTGGGAGGGGCTACGGACCGGTCAACACAAATATGTCCGATGCTTTGACCACGACTTCGAATTTCTCTACGACCTGGAAAAAGATCCTGACGAACTCACCAACCTGGCGACCGACCCGGCCCACGCCACCACCCTCGCCTCGTTGCGGAAGAGGACCGATGAAGTCGTCGCCCGATACGGGGGGGAACTGCCGCCCCTAAAGGAGGGATTCAAGCGTTCAACCGAGGCCCATCCCCTGGCTTCCGCCGCCGTCGGCAGCAAGCCCGACCCGGAGGGCTTTGTCCGGCTGTTCGACGGAAAGGCCTTGCGCGGGTGGGCGGGGGATCGGCAATTCTGGTCCGTGGAGGATGGGGCCATCACCGGAAAGACCGACGGCACCCTGAAGAGAAATCACTTCCTCACCTGGACCGGTTCGACGGTTCGGAACTTCGACCTGCGGGTTCTTGTGAAAGTCACGCCGGGCGGCAACAGCGGGATACAATATCGCGGACAGATGCGACCAGAAATCGGGCTCGACGCGGTTTCGGGTTACCAGTGCGACGTTGTCGCCGACAATCCCGACTACAATGGCATGCTCTACGAAGAGCGCGGACGCCGTATCCTTTCTCACGTTGGCGAGAAGGTGATCGTCGATCCGGAAGGGGCGGCGTGGGTTGTCGGACCGCTTGAGAAAAAGACCTTCGCGCCGGGCGAGTGGCATGAATACCGCGTCCTCGTCGAAGGCAATCATCACCGTCATTGGATCGATGGACATGCCACGGCGGATCTCCTCGACTTCGATGCGAAAGGCCGCGCCCTCGAGGGCGTCCTCGCCGTGCAGGTGCATGTGGGCCCGGCGATGGTGATCCAATACAAGAACATGAGAATCCGGCATCTGCCGGACGATCTTCCTCTGCAAACCGCAGAAGATCACCCCATCCCCGACGGAGCCCTCGGAGTGCGGCCCCAGGGCAAATTGCCGCCCGACTGGAAGCCGCCGATCTACGGGAGGCGATGACCTGTCCGAGTCATTTCAGGGTGCTCCCGGACTGGATCTGCATCTGACGCGCCAGTTCCTGGCTCTCCGGCGAGAGGTGGTCGAGAGACAGGGTGAAGGGTTTGCCTCGGACGATCAGGGTGACCTGGTCGCCCTGCAGTCCTCCGAAGGTGGCCTCGGTCTCGCGACCGTCCACGCTTTTCCAGCGTTGGGTGGTCGCCACAGTTGGGTTCACCGAAGGCGCGGACCCCGCCGTGCCGAGACGGTGTTCGCGCATGGCGAGGTGCAGATCCGGCGGGACGATGCCCCCTGGCCGGATCGATTCAATCCATCGTGCTGCGGGTTCCCGGATGTTGCCACCCCGCATCCGGAGCGCGACGAGATTGATTTGGTCCGGCCCGAACTTCGCTGGCCAATCCTGGTAGGCATTGCTGCGAAGGTTCCAGAACGTCTCCCCGGCGGCAGTGTGCTGACCGCATGTGATGCCGCCCCCACTGTTGAACGCGCGTGTTCCTTCGCCCAGGTCGAGATCGGTGAAGAGATTTTCATACGGCGCGTAACGGTGGTGATCCATGTTCATGTTCGGTGCCCTGCCCTTTGAAAAGACATTGCCGATCGAACCTCGCGAGACAGTGAGGTCGTGAAAGAAGGAGACTTCAAAAGCAAATCCGGTCGCGAGGCAGTCCGATCCGGTCAGGGTCAGGCCGTGGTGACCCGCCATGCCCTCGGTGCTCAGACGGCTGCGGTCCGCGTCGAAATGAATGCCCTCCAGGGTGGTGAAGAGGCCCTTCACGAAAATGCCGTTGTCCGCATTCCGGAAGCGCAGGTTCTTCGCCCAGCAATGGGAGGTGGCACTCCCAAACTGGATCGGGTTGAACCCGACTTCCTGCCAGTGTCCGGCATAGGGAGTCGCGGGAAACTCAAAGGCGAGTTCCTCGATGCCCACGTCGGTCAGATTCGGGGAGAATTTGCTCAGGTTGGGCGACCATTCTCGTCTCACGTCGAAACGCAAGGCGCGATCCAGGGTCAGTTCGGTGCCGGATACCGACTTCACGCGGAAGACCTGTTGCGTGGAAAAGGTCTTGAGCCCCGAGATATCCCCTGTCTGCTCGCGATAGAGATGTTTCAACAGGGATTGTTCGCTACCGTCGCGCAGGGTCAGGATGACTTCATCGCCGACCTGGAACGCCTCTTTCTCCAGGGTGAGTTTCGATTCACCCCGTGTTGCTGGCGCGGCGATCCGGATCGCTTCTCCCGAGGTCAGCGACGAGCCCTGCACGTGGATGAGCCCGCCTCCCCAGGACCATTCCGACGTCGGTTTTCCATCCGAGGTCTGCGAAGGATTCGGCGAGATCTCTTCCAGTCCGCGGGTGAAGAGCAGCACGGTCTTTTCCGTGCCGTCGCCGCGCAACACCCTCTGGCCACCCTGGATGTCGAGTCCTGCGCTGAGCACGTAACGACCTGCCGGGATGTGGATCACTTTGCCTTCCCCCTCGGCGATGGCCTTGCGAAAGGCCTCGATGTCATCCGTCTTTCCGTCGCCCGTCGCACCGAAGTCTTTCACCGAGATCCGCTCCTTCGGGACGCGATAGGGTTCCTCCCCGCGACGGTAGCCCGCGAAGGAAAAATCGGGCAGTCGACTCTCGGGCGTCCACAATTCACCGGAGTTGCCCCACAGGGTCGAGGTTTCCTCGGCCCGGCAGTGACTCCAGGCAGCGACGATGAGAAAAAGGGGAAGATATTTCATGGTCGTCTTTCCTGTGCCTGCATCGTCCGCAGCGTTCCCCACCGCGCAAGACGAAGGGATCAAAGGGGTTGGGAGGGCTGGCTCTCGGCGGGTGCCGCCGGTGTTGATCGCGGCGATTTTGCGGGCGGGTTCGGCTTCTCGGGTGCGGCCGTGCGGCGCGCTTGCCACTGGTCGATCTGATGCCAGACCGCCTGCTTCGCCCTGGCCCAGTGGGGCCCTGCCTTCTTGAGGAGCCCGAATTGGGCGGCAAGCCAGAAGAGCAGAGCGAGAAAAACGACCTTCCAGAAATCGCGACGCCATTTTCCGCGCTGGGCACGCAGTTCGCGCTCGAGTGCCGCGAGTTGCTCGCTCTGGGCATCGAGTCTGCCTGCGAGATCGATGGTGGGGTTCCCCGGTTCCGATCCTCCGGAAGCGGAATCGTTCCGTTCGTTCTCGCGAAGACGACGTTTCGCCGCGAGCACTTCTTCGTGGGCGGCCAGCACGACGGGCTCGAGTTTTTCAAACTGCACTGGTTTGCTCAGGAAATGGGTCGTGAGGACGAGGTCATTTCCCAGTGCCTGAAATTCGGATTGCAGCTCCGGCGAGGGCTGGCCCGTGATCATGAGAACGGCGAGGGGGCGATTCGTCTGGGCGCGGAGGGCGGTCAGCATCTCGATCCCGTTCATGCCCGGCATCCGGTAATCGAGCGTGATCACCTCGATGGAGGATTCCGCCCGGATAAAATCGAGGGCTTCCTGTCCCCCTCGGGCGGTGAACACTCTCTCGAATCCGACGTATTCCCGGAGAAAGGTCTTGAGGCCGAGTTGGAAGGCGGGATCCTCATCGACGACGAGGATCGCGGATGTGTCGGCGAGGGGAGGGGCATCGAGAGGGCTGTCTTCGTGGGGCAGGCGGAAGCTCATCGGGGAGAGGGGTGGCGGGTGAAGAAAGATACGCCATTGTTGAAGCTGTCCCGGCCCGATGTCCAGCCAGGAATCAATTCTTTCCCTTCCGCATGAACGGGATCTGTCTCGCCGCTCACGACCCCTCCTCCGATCCCTCTATCGAACCGTTTTGAGAAAGGCGCGGATCTTCGCGCGGTCTTCGTCGGAGAAATGGCTGAAGGGGTAGTCGATCTCACGGCCGTCCAGGAGGAGAAAGACCCGTTCTCCCTCCACGCGAAGGAGTCTTGCCGAGACAACCCGTTCGTAAGGGCCGATCTGCAGACCTTTTCTTGGTAGCGGCGGGATCGCGACCGTCATTGCGGTCTTTTGCTGTCGGTCGATGACCACGGCGGCGGCGGCGAGGGAGAGGAGGCCGCCTGTCAAAAACAAGGGGAAGATTGCGGCGACGAGGCGTTGGCGACGGTGCGCCTTCCGGCAGCGGAGTCCGCAGTAGGCGTAGCCCGGGACCTTGCCTGACACGGAACGCGGCAGCGATTCTCCGCAAAAGGTGCAGTTGGCATTCCGTTGTTCCATCTCGAATCGTTCCCTGTCTTTGGTATTGCCGGACGGGGATTCGCGCGGGGAGCGGTGAGCAATCCCGGCGATCCGGCGATCACGGATTCTAGTGTGGTGATCGCTAAATACGTGTGCAAAATTCGTGAGGAATCTTTTTCAA
>CALDKL010000244.1 GCA_937898895.1 uncultured Verrucomicrobiae bacterium
GCTTCCGAGGGCAATGCCGATACTGAGATCGAGGCGGTTTTTTCGTGCGCCGGAAAACGCCGAAGCCATCTCGGCGGCACCACCGACGAGTCTGACGACGATAAAGCCGACAAAAGCCGAACTCATTCCAAACGTCTTCGCAGCCTCCTGGACGGACTCAACAAAGATCTCGCTGACAAGGGCGACAAAAACAGTGACACAGGCAAGCGTGCCGAGGGCAAGCCCCACTGGCCAGGCTTCTTCGTGGCCTCCTTCGTCCCCCTGGCCGGAACTGGCAAAGAATTCCTTGTGTGTTTTCAGGGAAAAGAACATGCCGAGCCCGTAAGTGAGGATGAGGAGCACGGCGAGGCCCAGACTGAGCGACTGAGTAAAGGCCGCAGCGGTGGTGGAATCGGCAAAAGATACCGCCGAGGGAATGAGAAGAGCGACCGTAGCGAGAAAGAGGAGGGCGGACTGGAATCGGGCGCTGATCCGGTTGAATTCCTGGGTGTGGTACTTGAGCCCCCCGAGGAGGAAGGATCCGCCGAGCATAAAGAGAGAGTTCGTGACGATGGCACCCGCAATGGAGGCTTTTACGAGCAGATATTCGCCGGCACGGAGCGCGGCGAAGGCGATGATCAGTTCGGTGAGGTTTCCGAGAGTGGCGTTGAGGAGGCCTCCCACAGCATCGCCGGTTTTTGCTGCAACCGACTCCGTCGCATGACTCAGGAGGGCGGCGAGTGGAACAATCGCGAGGATGGAAAGGACAAATAGGAAGGTGTGCGCCTGGGGCAAAACCCCAGCAACGACGAGGACGACGGGGACAAACACAAGGAGCCAGAGCAGACGCGTCGTAACGATGTGATGAAGGAGCGGTTTCATAGGTCGGGGTATTCGGCACGGACTTCCTCTTCGTAGCGGATAAAGCGATCAAAGTCGACTTCGTTCAGCTTGATTTGGGAGATGAAGGCAGAATAGGCCATGGAGGCGGCAAGGCGGCGCAGATCGGAAGCCCACGTAGGCTGATAGGCGGGCGGGGAAAGCCAGCCGCTTTCAAGCCAGGGATCGAGGCGCAGGACATCGCCGAGCGTGAGGCGCCCGGCGAAAAGACCGGAGACAAGTCGAGGCCGATTTTCGCGGATGGCAAGACGGAGGAAGGTATGGACCTCGAGCAATCCTTGCAGGTAGACAGCATCCTTGGTGAAAACAATCCCCCCCCGGACATCTCCGCTGCGGAAAATGCGCTGGGCGGACCGCACTGACTCTTCCTTGCTCTGGCCGGATTCGAGAAAAAAACGAAAGACCTCAATAAAGTCGGCTCCGTCGAGTCCCATTTTCACAGCGATGACACGCAGAGCAACGCGGCGGAGTCGGGAAATATCGATGGACTGAGTGATGAGTTCGGCCAGGACGGCAATGCCCTCTTGGGTGCGCGTGGTGCGCGGTGCCCCAAGCCCGAGAGAGCGCAGATTGGCCTGCTTCCGGCCATTGATCTGGGTGGCGGTGTGAACGTAAGCCTCGTGGTGGAGGAGTTGTCCCTTGTCGAGCGCGGAGAATAGCGCCCCGGATCGAACGCGGATTCGCGTCGCCCCGGCAAGCGCCTTCGACGACATCTTCGCATCGAGAACGACGGAGACGGGGTCGTTACCAAAAAAGGAGTTCATCTCCTCCTCCAGCCAGGCGGCAAAAGCCTCCGCCGAAATATCGGCCTCCGTCGAGGGAAACAGCGGATTGCCGAGAAGTTCGTCAGTGACCTTCAGAAAAAAAGTAGCGGCATCGACGGGACTGAAATCCTGAGTCGAATAGATCCGGTCGGGCCTCCCGTAGATCTGCACGGAATGGTGGGTGAACGCAGGCGTCCCGACGGCTTCCAACATGCGACCGGCCTCGACATAACTGCGTGCCGTATCGGCAAGAAAACGCTCGACCGGGTGATCCTCATCGCACGTTTCGGTGATGGTTCGGAGTTCAGCGAGACTGGACCCCAGGGCGGGTGGCCGGATCCGGATCTCCGGCAGGGTGGGATTCCCCTTTTCCCATCCACGCAGAAACGCATCTTCCGATCCGGCTGGCCAAGCCAGGGCACTCAGCACTTTGATCCGGCGCGACGCCTGGAGAAGAGCCTCGTCGAGTTTTCTCACTTTCGCTTCATCGACCGGGGGATTCCTCATAATTTTATCCACCCAGAACGACCGTGATCAGGACAAGAACGATACCGATGGCGGTCATGGCAAAGCCAGTCAGCCACGGTTTCTGGCGTCCGAATCGGCCCAACGAATACCCGGAGAGAAAGAGCATGAGGATGGCGATCACATTCGAGACACGCAGAGCCGTCACGGCATCGTCCAAGAGAAGGAAGGGAACCACCACGGGGAATGTGGCGAGGACGACGAGCAGGAATACTCCGAAGGCGGCGAGGAAGTCATCCCGACTCAGCCGGGGCCGACAGGGAGGTTCTGCGAGGGAACTGAGAGTCTCTCGGAGCCGCCCGTAATCATCCTCGCGGAGAGCCTCCGCGATCATCGGGGGCAAGGCATCCGCAAGGACCTTTCTTGCTCCCTCGGGTGTGGTTGTCTTTCGCAGATCTCGAAGCGTAGCAAAGCTGCGGGAACGTTCCGTCAAGCCCGTGAGGAGGAAGATGACTGCGTCGATGAACCCCCAGGCGAGATTGCATCCAATCGCACCGACCATCATGATGCGCACGTCCTCTCGCCCCGCCTCGACTGCGCCTAGGGAGCAGGTGAAGGACAACGCCATGATCAGACCGAACAGCACTTCGGAGATGCGATCAATCGGATCGAGCAGCCTCCTCCGTCCGGGCACCGTCGGGCTAGGGGACATCCTCGGTTCCGGCTCAATGCCCGTCGCTGAACAGATAGTTCATCCAGGAATTCATCCGGATGAGAACTTTTCGGATGATGGCAAGATGGTGAAAGTGCTCGGTGTAGACCGCGACAACGCCAGCGGTGCCTGGGACAATCTGGTATTTCGCAAGATTTTCGTCCTCGATCTTGAGCGCAACAAGGACGCGACCTGGCCCCTTGATCAGATCCGGATCCAACAGAGCACCGGTGGGCTGCACCTGGCCTTGGGCAATCGCCTCTTGGATCCGCACAACCTTGGCTTTGAAAACCCGGCTCGGCACCGCCGGAAAGACGACCTCGGCATTCGAACCCGGAATGAGTCGCTGGGCACTGTTCTGGAGGAAAGCAGCAACAAAGGTCGGTTCTTCATCGTGGCGAAAGACCATGACCGGGCGGAGGGGAAGGGATACCGCCATGACCCCTTCGCGGAGGATGGTCTGCTCGACCGTGCCGTCGGTGGGGGCACGTACGGCGGTCTGGTCAAGGTCATACTGGGCGGCGGCAAGTTCGGCCTGCAACCGCGCCACGGTCGTATTGATTCCGTCAATTTGCGAAGTCTCGGCAAGTTTGGCGCGAACCACCTCGGACTCGGCCGCAGCAGCGGTGGCGTCGGCGGCGAGATAGAGACCGCGTTTGGTGTCGATCTCCTGCTGCGAGACGGCTCCACCTCCGGCACCTCCGGGGCCCATGTTCTCGACCCGCTCATACGCTTGACGCGTACGATCCGCATCGGCTTTTGCCTGCGTCAGTCGAGCATCGGCCGCCTCGCGTGAGGCAGTGAGCTGCTTCACCGACTGCTCGGCCTCGGCGAGAGCCGCCTTCTTCTGATCGACGGTGGCCTGGTATGGAGTCGGATCGATGCGAAACAATAGATCACCGGCCTTCACCTTGGTGGCTTGCTTAACCGGAGCCTCGATGACCCGACCATTTACCGCAGGGACAATGGGCGTAGTCACATAATAAAAGCGTCCGTTACTCGAAAAAGGATGGTTGTAGTTCATCCCCAGAAGGAGAAAACCAATGAGAAAGATCCCACCGAGAGCGGCGGTGAGCAGAGTGATCCCGTTCACCGGGATTCTGAAGATCTTGAAAACCCCGATGCAGAGCGCCGTGTAAGTAAGAATGAGAAGAAGGTCCATGTTCGGGTTCGTTCAGGCTTTGGCTGGGGGTTCCGCGTTTCCGGCTTTCGTCTCAACGAGAGTCGATCCCTCGTCAGTCTTGGTGGGCGCATCCAGGACAGCGAGGCGGGCTTCGAGAGCTTCGAGACGCCTGGCAACGTCGTCGTTGCCGGACTTCACCGCGCCAAATCCGTATCCACGGTCAGGGCGGTAGATGGTGGCCCAAATCCAGAGAAAGGGCCAGATTGCGTGCAGCGTAAAGAGACTCACCCACCCCGCCGTGTGGATGGCATCTTGGTGGGGGTGATCCCGTTTCACCGCAAGGTGATAAGGAATGTCATGGATGATGATCATCCCGTAGGCCAGCGTCAGAACGACGAGGATGAGGAGGATCAGGGCGAAGATGGAAAGTCCGTCCATGTGGTATTTTGTTGAATGTTTCAGCAGCTTCTGCAGGGTGGCTCTCAGAGTGAGGAAACAATTTCCGCGAGCAGAGCCAGCCCACGCGCTTGAATGAGTCCACACCCGCGGCCCTCAAGGAACCAGACACCCTTGCCAGCATCGTGGCAATACACGATTTCCGCACCTTCGTGGGTTTTCGCGAGGTAGAAGTCCCCCCGGGGATGCTCGTCGAGGAAGGTCTTGAAGTTCTCCGCCCATGCGTCTGTAGCGGAGAGAAAACGGGCCGAGCCGAGGGCGCGCACTTCTGCGATCTCGACCCGCCGGATTGTCTCTAGCACCGCCTTCTTGCGGGACTCGAGAGTCTGATTCAACCATTCATTGTCATAGCTCATGGCGGCATTGGCAAAAGCGTCCTCCAATCTGGACGGGATCCTGCTCGGTTGAGTGTGTGCGCGTTTTGCCGCAGCGACAAGCAAATCGTTGCACCCGGACACATTTTTTGCCCCGAGCCGCAATCTCCCGTGAATGCCTGGGCCGAGAAAGGTCAATCGCCCCCCAGCACTCACCGGAACCAAGAGAATGACTCGTCGAAACCAATCGGAAAAGCAGATCCCATCAAAGACCGCGGCGGCCACGCATCTTGTCATTAACTCCTTCGCGACGGTCGTAGTAATCTTCGTAGCGATCACCGGGGCCGCTGTAGTGACGGCGATCGTAACGGTCTTCGCGGCGGTCGTAACGGTCTTCAACCCGGTCGACCGTTCCGACACAGGAGGTGAGTATGGCAGAGACGATAGCGAGGAGGAAGGCGTAATGGATGACTGTATTCATCGTTGATCGGGTGAGATTGATTTTCGTTAGGGTTCCCAAGTCTGTAATGCGACCCCTCCCTTCACCTCCCCGCCCAGGAACCGACAAGTTTTGGGAGGGTACGAGACATTCAGGGCTTTCGGTACCGAGGATTATCGGGTTCCGAGCACAGAGTCAACGAATTTCACAGGAAAAGAGAATGTTCGCCCACGAGAACAAATCTTCTCTGCGGCTTTGATTTCCCATGGAAATCGCGCTGACTTTCCGTCGAAGGCACCCTTCTTTCGCCCTCCTCATCCCAAGATTTCCCCAATCTGACCAAGATGGGTAATCACGGCATCCGCAGTCGCAACCGCCTCTGCCTCTGCAATTCCGCCAAGGCGCAAGCTGCTCGCATCGCCAGCGAAGAGTGCCGTGCGAAAACCTGCACGTTGGGCAGGACGAATGTCCTTTTGAAAATCATTCCCGACGTATAGGATCTCTTCCGGTGCCACCCCGAGCTTCGCTGCCTCGCGAGCGAGGTCGGCAAAGAGCCGAGGGGACGGCTTGCCCTCGCCTTCCTCAAAGGAAAACACGCGGAGGCGCGGGTGAAAGCCGAGCTGGTCGAGGCTTCGCACGAAAAGCCCCTCCAGCATCGGCAGGGTATAGCATTGCGCATTCGAGAGGATGCCGAGGCGCATGCCCCGCTCTCGCAGCATCTCGAGAACGGAATCCGCACCCGGCATGACCCAGACAGGATGGAGCCGACACTCGTGGACGAGGACGTCGAATGCGAGTTCCTCATCATCGGGCACCGGCTTCCCGAGAACACGAAGAGTCTCCGCCCGGATCTCCCTGACATCGATCTCAGGATATGCGATGCCGACAGAGCGCCGCTCTTCATGCCGTTGCCTGACAAGGCTCCAAAACACTTTCTCGAATCCAGGGAGCCCTTCCGGATCTTCGCCCTCCTCAAAGCCACCTCCGGCGGAAGAAACCAGCAGTGTGCCGTAGATGTCAAAAACCACCGCTCGGATTCCCTCGAGACGAGGCAACTTCGGACGGAGCCCGGTCGCTTCGACTCCGAGCGGTCGGAGGGTACACCGCACGTACTCTGCGTGTCGGTTCATCCGTTGCGCAAGAGGTTGAGCCGGGTCGGATCGAGAAACCGGGCGAGGACTCTCCGAGGCGCAAGATGACCGACCTTGCCAACGGCACCGAACAGGACGCAGTCGTAGACCTCCTCGAGTCGGGCTGCGTAGGTATCGAGACTGTAGATTCTCCGGATGAGTTCGCGCCGCTCCATGATCTCGCGTTCCGTGCAGAGGGCGAGGGGTGGAATGGTGATCTGATCGAGAAGGCCGGGATCGGCTCGGAGCATTCTGAGTATGCGCATCTGGAAGCACTCGCCGAGCACCCCGAAGTCGACAGACCCGTTCCGGATCCACGCCTTCAGGGTCTGCTTCACGGCCCCCCTCGGCAGAGGACAATCGTAGGCGAGGTAGCTGCGCCGCAACATCGACTCGACCGCCTCCGCAAGCTCCTCCGGATCGATCCAGGCCACCGGCACATCGATGCGTGGATAGAGATTGTCGAGATGAATGCCGTTTTCCCGAAAATCGCGGGTGATTTCGGGCAGGTCACGTCCCATGACCGGCTTGCCCACGATCCACGGCTCGAGAAAGGCGAGACCAAATCCCTCGGCGATACTCGTCGTAACAACAAAATCACTCCACCCTAACAAATCAAAAAACGGATACCCTCCTTCGTCGGCGAGCCCGAGTTTCACTGGCAACCCGAGTTCATCGACGAGGCGTTCCCATTCGTCATGCCCCGCCTGCCATTCAGGGTTTTCCGGTCGCATGCTCGTCGCGAACTCGACACGCTCGCCATAGATCAATGCGAGCAGGAGAAGCTCCCCGACATTTTTTCGACGGATCCCGCGGGTCGGATAGAAGGCAAAGAGTTTTCCCTTGGCAAAGGG
The DNA here is from genome assembly GCA_937898895.1 of uncultured Verrucomicrobiae bacterium. GTDB lineage: Bacteria > Verrucomicrobiota > Verrucomicrobiia > Verrucomicrobiales > DEV007 > Arctic95D-9. The sequence goes on from CALDKL010000244.1 coordinate 7,137, forward strand.
GCGCTCCGCAGGAGTGGTCTTCACCGCGAGGTCGGGGATGGCATTGGGGATGACGTGCAGATTGGCGGCGGAGATACCTGCGGCTCGCAGAAAATCGCGGTCGCGTTGGTTGATCGTCGCGTAATGAATCTGCTTCGCAGTGGGATAGAGCGTCTCCTCGAAGGTCTCCTCTGAATCGAAGAAGGATCGCTGGCTCGAATAGTTCCCAGGTCGTCCGTCTTCGGAAAAGTCGTGGACCTGGAGAACGATGCGCTCTCCCCACGAGGCGAGTTCGCGGATCACGCTGGGGAAGAGTACATTCTTGGCCAAAGTGGGGTTGTGGAAATGCCAGAGGTCGGGAGGGCCACCGAGAGCGGCGGTCGCGACCCGCTTCATTTCCTCGGCCAGACTCTCGGCGACGGCGGTGCTGCCGATTTTCCGATATTGGAGGGCCGGGATGACACAGACGCCGCTCTCGTTGGCCCCGGCGAGCGGACTTTCGCCGGAAAGAATGACGACACGATGGCCACTCCTTTCGAGCACGTCGCGGGCGGCTTCGATCACGCGCGTGACGCCTCCCCTTCGCAGATGGTAGTGAACCATCGCAATTTTTCGCGAGAATCTATCGGCCATGGCGTTCGCGGTATTCGGGCAGGGTGATCATGGGGGGACGCTCTTCCTCGAGGATCTCGCGCGCGATCTGCTCGTGTCGGTGCCCACCTGCGTGAAACTGACGGTAGAGTCCATGCAGATCCGACAAGTCGCCGCCCCTGCCGCTGTCCTGGAGCCGTTTGAAAAAGGTCCGCAGGATTCCGAAAGCCATTCTCCCGAGATCGCTCGTGGGTTGGTTGCGATGGATGCGGTTGTCAAGATCGGTCTGGGCGAAGGCCTCGAGTCCGCTCGTCCGATAGAGGTCGATGAGGTGCGACGTCTCGACTCCGTATCCGATCGGGAAGGGCAGTCGCTCGAGCACCTCGCGACGCACCGCATATTCCCCCGAGAGCGGCTGGATGAGGGCGGTGAGTTCGGGGTAGAACATCGAGAAGAGAGGTCGCACCAGGATCTCGGTAACCCGCCCTCCCCCCGAAGGACGGATATCGTCCGATACAGCGAGGGGGCGGTCGTAGAAGGCTTTTACATACTTGATCTCGGGTCGGTAGATGAGCGGGGCGACGAGTGCGCTCGCAAATTTCGAGTGGATATTCCTGATATCGGCGTCAACGTAGCAAATGATGTCGCCGCTCAATTGGTAGATCGCCTTCCAAAGATTCTCGCCCTTCCCCGGCTTCGATCCGCATTGTGGCAGAATCTCGGAAGAGAGGTAGGTATCGGCACCATAGCTAGCCGCGACTTCGAGCGTGCGGTCGCTCGACCCGGAGTCGATCACGGCAATCTCGTCGAGGAGCGGGTATCGGTCCATCAGCTCGCTCTTGAAGACGAAGATCTCCCTCCCGATGGTTTCCTCCTCGTTGAGGGTGGGGATGCAAAGGCTGATGGTCAGGCCCGCCTCACGCTTCGCCCGGACGAGTTCCTCCATGTCCCAGAACTCGTTGTGGTGAAACGTGTTTGTCTCCAACCATCGGGAGATGCGTTGATCAAGTTCAGACATGGAGTGTTTGTCAGGGGATTTCGCCACCTTCCCTGAACTGCATTATCGCAACGATCCGGGCGATTCCGTTGAAGACAGTTTCCGAGACTGACGACGGTATGTTACAACGCCCGTTACAACAATCCAATCGAGTTTGACCTCGCCCTGGGAAATCCGGCTCGTCGGAATCTTCAGGTTTCCCATGGCCTTCGGCCCGGGGAAGGCATCGGTGCGGGTACAGGGAATCGAACCCTGGTCTCAAGCTTGGGAAGCTCGCGTCCTACCATTGAACGACACCCGCAGGAGGTCGTGCGGAACGGGATGGAGATGATGGAATGGTTCCTCCCTGGAATCAAGCGCGAAGTCGCCCACGGATGGCAAATCTGCAGACCGCCGGACCAGCACTTCCCCTCACTTCCTTTCCAGCGTCACGACACACTCGAGGTGCCGCGTCTGTGGGAAGAGGTCGAAGGGCTGGATGCAGGTGATGGAGTAGTCAGACTGGAGAACCTCAAGATCGCGGATCTGGGTTGCCGGGTCGCAGCTCACATAGACGATGCGCCGGGGGCCGAATTCACTGAGCTGGCGCAGAAATTCAGGGCTGCTCCCCTTGCGCGGCGGGTCGATGATGACGGCGGTGCGCGAAGGAGGAAATGTCACCCCCTCAAAGATGGCCGAGGCATCGCCCTGCAGAAAACGGCAATTGTCGACGCCGTTGCGAGCCGCATTGCGTTTCGCCCAATCCACCGAAGACTCGCTGATCTCGATGCCCACCGCTTCGGTGAAGGAGGCTGCGGCGGTGAGACAGAAAAGCCCGGACCCGCAGTAGGCGTCGACGAGATGGGTGACCGAACCGTCGCCAAGAGCCTCATCGCCCACATGCCCCGTGAAGGCGGGGAGGATGTGGGCATTGTTCTGAAAAAACTCACCGGCATGAAAGGAAAAAACGAGATCCCCGACACGTTCCTCTGCCATTTCGGTGGGATCGGTGCGGACTCGCCCATCGACAGAATCGCGGAGGAGGAGGGTGGCTCCCTTTTTGTAAGCCCGGGCGTTGGCGCGCACCTCCCGGCGCAGATTCTCGAGGGCACCGTTGATGGAATCGGAGGCGATGGGACATTTCGGAACATCGAGAATCTGCTGGCGACGCCCCTCCATGAGAAAACCGATCGGCCCGATCTTCCCCTTGTCGGGTTTCTGAAAATGCGGAGTGATTTTCGACCGATAGCCGTAGGTCACGGGAGAAGGAACCACCGGCGATACCGGAAACTCGATCCCCGCCATACGGCGAAGCAGTTCCGCGACCTGCTGGCGTTTCCACTCGAGTTGGGCGGAATAGGCCAGATTCTGGTATTGGCAGCCACCACACTCTCCGAAGAGTCGGCAAATCGGTTCGACCCGCTCCGGACTGGGACGGAGAACCTCGACGAGGTCGGCCTCGGAGTATGTCGGAGAGTTGCGGAAGACACGCGCCCTGACAAGCTCCCCAGGGAGCGCGTGCGAAACAAAAACGACCCAGTCCCGGTATCGCCCGACCCCCTTTCCAAGGTTTGTCAGGGAATCGATTTCAACTTCGAGTTCCTGATGGTATTCGAAAGGCAGGGGGTGGAATCGAGGAGGAATCCGGGACATGGCATTGAAGATGCTAGTGTAGTGATCGCTAAATACGTGTGCAAAATTCGTGAGGAATCGTTTTCAACTTCAA
>CALDKL010000245.1 GCA_937898895.1 uncultured Verrucomicrobiae bacterium
TGAACTGGGAGGATTCGTAGGCATTGGCACTGTGTACCGTCCCCCCTTCGTGGCGGAGGACACTGCGCCGGACGAAGTTGGCGGACGGTTCCGGGATGAAATAGTTGCCGGTCAGATCGGGGAGTCGATCTCCTCCGTAGAGATGCTGTCCTCCGGCGGCAGTGAAGGCTTTCAGCCGACCCTCGCGCAGCATTTCGGGACGGTAGCCGCGATTGATCCCCGGCGTGACACGGATAGGCCAGACCAACTGATCCGCCGCCGCATTGACATTGCTTCCGGCGAGCGAAGGGAAATGTGGCTGGCGGGCGAGGTATCGGGCATCAATCACATCCACGCGAATATGGTCGCTGTTCGAACCATAGTAGAGGCGTCCCCAGGCATCCTGGGTGAGACCCCATTGGCCTCGAAAGCTGGTGGCACCGACTTCCCATTCGCCTTTGCGGTATCGAAAGCGACGGGTGTAGGCGGCGCTGTAGATCCAGTTGTCAAAGCCCAGGAGCAGGCTGTTCGGGGCGCGTTCGGGATTGGCCAAATGGGGGCGAGCCGGATCGACTTTCACTCCGTAGTCCATCGCCACCACTTGTTTGCTGTCGGCTTTTCCGTCGCCGTCGGTATCGCGGTGAAAGGCCAGCTCCGGCGGGGCTCCAACGAGCAATCCGTCAGCCACCCGCAAGAGGGCGCGGGGCATGACCAGTCCATCGAGAAAGACAGTGGACGTCTCGTAGCGACCATCGCCGTCCCGATCTTCCAGGGTGACGATGCGACCGTTGGGCTGCTCTTCACCCGAGCCCTCGACATCGGGCATGTAGCCTCGCATTTCGGCGACCCAGAGTTTGCCGTCGGGGTCGAAAACGACGGCAACAGGCTCCTGGACCTGGGGTTCCGAGGCGGCCAGCTCGAGTCGGTAACCCGGTGCGACGGTGAGGGACTTCAGTGCTTCCTCCGGCGAGAGAACGGGTGCCGGAGGGATCTGGTCCCTGGGCACGAGCGACTCCTGCACCTCTCCAGGTTTGTCCAAACCGTCGCCGATCTGGGAAAAGGCAGCGGGGGTGAACAAAAGTCCACCGAGGAAGAGGAGACGGATCAGGCAGGGAAACTTCATTCTCAGAATTCGAAGGGGCGAACATTTGGCACGCCGGAGAGTGCGTCAATCGCTTTGTGCCACACGAATCCGGCCGATTCCGGGATGCGGACCCGTGTTCACGAGCACCGGCGCCGTGTCCTGGCAAAGGGGCACACCATCAGGGCTCACTTTTTCACCGCATAGAGGGCGGTATCCGTGCGCAGGTAGAGTGTCCCATTGGCCGGGACAATCGAGGCGCGGATATTGACGCTCTGGGATTCTCCGAAGGAGGTCGCATTGAGCAGATCTCCTCCCTCGGGTCCGGCACGGAAGACGAAGGCCTCTCC
>CALDKL010000246.1 GCA_937898895.1 uncultured Verrucomicrobiae bacterium
ATGGGCGGGCTCACCAGTCTCCTCGGCATGCTCCCCGGCGTAGGTGACAAACTGAAAGGCGTCGATCTCGACGAGAAACGCATGAAGCGCACCGAGGCGATCGTGCTCTCGATGACCCTTGAAGAGCGCCGCCGCCCCGAGATCATCAAGGCCTCGCGCCGCCGCCGCATCGCCCTCGGCAGCGGCACCAGTGTTACGCAGGTCAACCAGTTGCTCAAACAGTTCGGCGAGATGCGCAAACTGATGCGCAACAAGGGCAAGATGGGCCAGTTGATGAAACAGTTCGGCGGCGGACGGAGGCCGTTCTGAACGAACCTCGTATGGGATTCCCCATCCCGAGCGTTTCTCAGCCGGGCAAAACGGCGACCGGATCGGGCAGACTCGCCCTGGCGACACGCATCGCGTTTCCTCCGAGAATTTTGCGAATCTCCTCGTCGGAGTACCCGCGCTGCACCAGTCCGACCGTGTACAGCGGCCAGTTGGTCCACGACAGACTGAGTTCGGCCTGCTCCGTCGCGACGAAGTCATCCTTGGGCCAGAGCGAACGGTAGGCCTCGCGCTTCCGTCTCAGACCGCCGACCGCCGCCTTTTTGTTTTCCTCCGCGCTGTTGCGCGAGGTATAGGAGATGTCCGTGCCGATGGCGACGTGGTCGACGCCGAATTTCTTCGCCACGTAGTCGATGTGATCGAGGAAGGAATTGAGATCTCCTTTGCCGCGCAGAAATCGGGAAATGCAGCAGATCCCGATGTATCCGCCCGAGTCGGCGAGGGCCTTGATGACCTCGTCGGGTTTGCTGCGAATGTGAGGATGCAGCGCCGCCGCCGTCGAGTGACTCGCGACGACGGGCCGGGTCGAGACCTTCGCCGCCTCGAGACTCGTCTGCCAGCCCGAGTGGGCGCAATCGGGAATGACTCCGACGCGGTTCATCTCCGCGATGACCGCCCGACCGAAATCGCTCAGTCCCGCGTTCGAACTTTCTCCGCAACCGTCGCCAATCATGTTGCGACGCTGATAGGTCAGATGCATCATGCGGATACCGAGGTGGTAAAAAATCTTCAGGTATCGCAGTTCGTCGGGGATCGAGAGCCAATCCTGCGTCAGAGGCACTCCGTTACCGGTGAAATAGAGACAATGCTTCCCGGCGGCTTTCGCTTCCTCGATGTCCTCGGGAGTCGCTGCCTTGGCGACGATGTCGCGCAGGTGATCGGTCGTATAGGTGAAGTGCGCGAGTCGCTTCAGTAAGCGCATCGGATCCTGACATTCCTGCCCCGCATTCTGGAAGATGCAGGTGACCCCCGAGACCCGCCACGCCTCGAGATATTCGGCGAGTTCGGCCTCCGAAGTGACACACCGGGTCATGCCCATCTCCTCGCGCAGATCTTCGAGTTCGACATCCGAAGCCCCCGCCATTACCGCCGCCTTGAAGGCCTCGCCGTCGATTGCACAACGCGGCGAAAACCCGTAGGCGTCGAAGACGAGGGCGTCGGCATGCAACGCGAGACCACGCTGCAGATCCTTCTCCGAGGGTTGCAGCACGGCGAGGGCGGCATCGCGTGCCTTCCGGATGACGGGATTGAGGTTTTCGGTGAGTCCCCGGACGGGATCGGTCCGCTGTCCCTCCTGCCCCGCGACAGTGGAGACCAGGGGGACGGCCGCCAGGGGAGTCGTCGCACGAAGAAAATGACGTCGTTCCATAGCCTGTCGGATACCACGCCGGAATGCAGTTTGACAACTGATTGACGCTCCTGCATTGCGTGAGCCCGACTCAACCCTCTTTCCTTTGCCATCCAACCCTCTCCATTTTTGGCATTGCCATGGCTCGGGATTGGCGCTTGAATCAAGTCGACTCCTCCCACATGCCGCCGCGTCCTGACCACCAATGCCTGCCCTACCTGAAGGCGCTCTCCGATGAATCGCGGTGGAACATCGTCCGCACCCTTGTTTTGCTCAACGAAGCCATCACCCTCGGCGACCTCGCCGATCGGCTCGGACTCTCCGCCTACAACGCCTCTCGCCACGTCCGCATCCTCCACGAGGCCGGAATCGTCACGGTGGAACGAGCGGGACGCTTCAAGTGGATCGGCATCACCCCCAGATTTCGCCTCCATCTCCCCGCCGGGACCAGCTCCGACACTCTCGACCTCGGCTGCTGCCGCTTTGACTTCGAGACAAAATCCCCCTCTTCGCGCCGGAAAAAACACTTGTAAGAGATCGCAACTATCTCTACCCTCCGAGCATGTCCGCTCCCGCGCGTTATCTCATGATCGGTGGCTTCCTCGGTGCCGGAAAGACCACCGCCGTCGCCGCTGTCGCCCGCCATCTCTCCGAATCCGGCAAACGCGTCGGTCTCATCACAAATGACCAGGGCCGGGAACTCGTCGACACGCAAATGCTCCGCAGCCGGGGATTTGCGACGGCCGAGATCGCGGGCGGGTGCTTTTGCTGCAAATTCAATTCCCTCGTCGAGGCCGCCGCGAGTCTCGATGCCGATGCCGCGCCCGAGGTCTTTATCGCCGAGCCGGTTGGCAGTTGCACCGACCTCGTCGCCACGGTCACCTACCCGCTGCGCCGCATGTATGGTGATCGCTTTTCCATCGCGCCGCTTTCCGTGCTCGTCGATCCGGTGCGGGCCCGGCGTATCCTGGGACTCGAGGCCGGCGCGGGATTCTCCGACAAAGTGGTCTACATCTACCGCAAACAACTCGAGGAGGCCGATCTGATCGTCATCTCGAAAAGCGACCTCCTCGACGAGACTCGCGAAGCGGAATTGCGATCCGCCCTCGAACGCGAATTTCCCAGGGCTCGCATCCTGTCCCTCTCCGCCCGCACCGGAGCCGGGATGGAGGAATGGTTCTCCATCCTCGCCTCGGAGGATCAGGTGCGCACATCGGCCATGGAGATCGACTACGACACCTACGCCGAGGGCGAGGCCCTCCTCGGATGGCTCAACGCCGCGATCAAACTGAATGCGCGTGAGGAGATTGACTCCACCGACCTGCTCCGAAATCTCGCCCGCGAGATACGACAGCGACTCGTCACGGCAGGGGCCGAAATCGCGCATCTCAAGATGACGCTCAGCCCAGACCACGCTCTCGCGGGTGAAGTGGCCGTCGTGAATCTCGTCCGCAATGATTTCTCCCCTGAAATGGGGCAGGAACTCGACGAACCAGTCGAGGCAGCCCAGATCATCCTCAATCTCCGGGCGGAGGCGGCACCGGAGGATCTCGAAACCTTCGTCCGCGAATCCCTCGACGCCGTCGCCACAAAGGACTGCCGCCTTTCCCTGGAGCATCTCGAGCGCTTCCGGCCCGGACGCCCCGTACCCACCCACCGCGACGTTTGATCCGCCATCCCTTTTTGTCCGACAAGCGCATCTGTTTCCTCGGAAAAGTTCGCGCTCGAGAGTCGGTACCGAACCGGGATCCTCAAAGCGCCCCTTGCAGCGCAGCGCCCGCTCCGCGCCGAAGAGAATCACCTGCGGCGTGTCGAAGACTTCCTCCGCCGCACAGGCGATTCTGTCCCCGAAGCCGTCCAGGTCTTTCCGTCGATGCCGGGCAGCGAGAAGCGAACGCCAGGAAACCGAGAAGGAGAAAGCAGCGGTTGGTTGACACTGACATGATCCTATCAAATAATGCCAGGATCATGGCGAGCGGAGAAAACACCCTGCACCCGATTGCTCTCGCCCGGATCGAGCGCGGATGGACCCAGGGACAACTCGCCGAACGCGCCGGAGTTCCCCGCACGACCCTGAGTGCGATGGAAAGCCGCCGTCTCACCCCTTCCGTCACCGCCGCCCTCGCGGTGGCAAAGGCGCTCGAGGTCGATGTGGAAAGCCTGTTTTCCTCTGGGGGAGGCGATCTGTGTTGGGCCATCGAGCCGACTTCCGAGACGGTCCGTTATCGCTGTGCCCGGGTCGGCGATCAGGTTCTCGCTTTTCCGGTCGAACCGCTCGCAGGATCGCCCGCTCGGCACGACGGAGTCTGGAGGCGTGGATCGACTTCCGATATGGCCACGTTCCGGACCCCGGCGCTCGCCGCCGAGACCCTCGTGCTCGCCTGTTGTGATCCTTCCGTCGGTTTTCTTGCCCATGCCCTCGCCCGCGAGGCCGGATTACGCCTGATCGTGCTCGAGCGCGGCGGACTTGCCGCCCTCGATCTGCTTCGTCGCGGACTCGTCCACGCGGCCGGACTCCATTTTTCCACCTGCGAAGATCCGAATCGCAACAGCGAGATCGTGCGGCGCGAACTGGGTTCGGGCTATTCCCTCATTCGGGTGGCATCCTGGGAGGAAGGACTCGCCCACCCCTGCTCGACGCGGCACTCCCGGATTGCCTCTTTTGCAAAACGCGACACGACCTGGGCACTGCGCGAACCCGGCTCGGCCGCGCGCGATTGCCTCGACCAGTTTCTCCGTCGGAAGCGCTCCCCTGCGGGTCGCCTCGTCTCCAGCCATGCCGCCGTGGCCGCTTCGGTCCGCGCCGGATGGGCCGATGTCGGCATCTGCGTGCGACTCAGCGCGGAGGACGCGGGACTCGCCTTCCGCTCTCTGCGCACCGAGTCTCTCGATTTCTGCGTGGCCGACAGCTCTCTCGCCGATCCCAGGGTGAAGGCCCTGCTGCGCATCCTCCGCTCGCGCGAGCACCGACGCCTCGTCGGGGAATTGCCCGGATACGATACCCGTGAGACCGGACAGATGCTTGTCCCCTGACTCAATCAACCCACTCTATGAAAGCCATCACACGACTGCTCTCGTTTGCCGCCCTTTTCCTGGTCGCCTGCGGAGCCCCCCCTGCACCGCCGAAGACAGCAGAAACCAGCCCTGCCAAACTCACCGTTGCCGTTGCCGCCTCGATGCGGTATGCCTTCGAGGAGGTGGCGGCCGCGTTTGCGAAGGAGCATCCGGACGTGACCATCGAACCCACCTTTGGTGCGAGCGGCACCTTCTATGCCCAGCTCGTGCAGAAAGCGCCCTTCGATCTTTTCCTTTCCGCAGACACGGAATATCCCGACAAACTCGTCACCGACGGACTCTCCCGCGAGAGCTTCCCCTACGCGACCGGCCGTCTCGTCCTCTGGGCACCGAAAGCGGCGGGACTCGACCTGGCCACCCGAGGACTCAAGGCCCTGACAGATCCCCGCGTTTCCAAAATCTCAATCGCCAATCCCGAACTCGCTCCCTACGGACGAGCCGCCGAACAGGCAATGAAATCGCTCGGTGCCGACGAAGGAATCAGAGCGAAACTGGCGAAGGCCGAGAACGTGGGCCAGGCGGCGCAGTTCGTCCAATCCGGTGCCGCCCAGGCCGGTTTCTTTGCCTATTCCCTCACCTTCACCAAGGAGATGAAGGATGCGGGCGATCTCTGGCTCGTGCCGGAGACGGCGCACGATCCCATTCTGCAAAGCGGCGTCATTCTCTCCGGCACGGCTCATCCGGAAGCCGCCGAGGCCTTCCGCGAATACCTCACCGGACCACAGGGTCGGACCATTCTCGCAAAGCACGGATTTGGCGCGCCGTGATCCGGGTGCGAATGTCAGGATCATGGACGAGGAAGTTCTCTGGCTGACCCTGAAACTGGCCT
>CALDKL010000247.1 GCA_937898895.1 uncultured Verrucomicrobiae bacterium
ACCGTTTCGAACAAGAAGGCGAAATCCTCCTCTTGTTTCCGGCGCAGTTCCGGTGTGCCGCCGAGGACGCCGGCGGTTTCCGATTCGTCCAGCATCCGCGCAGTCCAGTTCCTCCCGTCGATGGATCGAGCGTCGCCGCCCATCCCAAACTCGCCTGAAATCTCGAAAAACTGCCCCGCCCGGAGCTGGGCGCAGGTGGCGAACATCGGCGCATTGTTCCAGACCCGGAGCAAGAGGGTCTCCTCGGCGTCGGCAAAGGTGAGTTCGTAGTAGGGATTTCCCGTCTTTGTCGTCTTCTCTTGATGGCGGTCGAGTTGGGCGTGAAAGCGAAAGGCCGAAAAGACTCCCCGGGGAGCCGCCGAGGCCTGTTGCTTCAATTCCCGGATCGAGACAGATTCCATGAGCGCGAGGGTAGTGCCTCGCCAGAGGGTCTGCCAGCAAAACCTGACTTCGGCTGACCCGGCAAGGGGACTCCGTTTCGCCGAAGGCAGCGTTCGCCGGGAGACGGCTCCGGGATCGCGAGTGGAAAGGAACCGATGATCCTGAATCCGAAGGCGGGGAACCGCAGCACAGGCATTCGCACGCCATCATCGCGCCATCGCTTTGAAACCCTTGACTTTGTCGGCGGCGACGAGTCCAATCGGCGCGATCGATCATTCACCGCCCATGCAAACCGCTCTCAAAGTCAAGCTCTCCGTCTTCATGTTCCTGCAGTACTTCATTTGGGGGTGTTGGTATGTCAGTATGGGCACCTATCTGGCGAATACGCTGCGATTCGAGGGTGGGCAGATCGGTTTGGCCTATGGAGCTTTTGCGATCGGAGCGATGATCTCACCCTTTCTCGTCGGGTTGATCGCGGACCGGTTTTTTGCTTCGGAGAAGCTGCTGGCGGTGCTCGGGATCGCCGGAGGTGCGGTCCTGTTCGCACTGGCCCAGGGCAAAAGCTTCGCGACCTTCTATCCGATGCTGATCGCCTACTGTGCGCTCTATGTGCCAACCCTGGCCTTGGGAAATTCGCTTTCCCTGACCCACCTCGCCAATGCGAAAGTCGATTTCCCCAGAGTGAAAATGCTCTCGGCGGTGGGCTGGATCGGGGGATTGGTGGCGGTCAATTTCGTCGACGGGGCGGCTTCCTCGATCCAGTTCTACCTTGCCGGCGGAGTCTCGATTCTGTTCGGTCTCTTCTCGCTGACGCTGCCCCACACGCCCCCGACGAAAACGGGTGCGGACGTGAGCCTCGGCGAAGTTCTCGGGCTGGATGCCTTGAAGCTTCTGCGCAAGCCGTCCTTCGCAATCTTCATCCTCTGCATGTTCCTGATCTGCATCCCGCTCTACTTCTATTTCGTGAATCTCGGTCAATACCTCACCGAATTGAAATGGGAGAACATGCTGGTGAAGACCTCCTTCGCTCAAATCTCGGATGTGATTTTCTTCCTGCTTCTGCCCGTTTTTCTGAAACGCTTCGGATACAAGAAGACGATCTTTCTCGGTATCGCCTGCTGGGTGGCGCGTTATTTTGCCCTCTCCGGCAGTGTGGGAGCCGGGGAATGGACGACGGCACTGATCTTCACCGCGATCCTCCTGCACGGAGCCTGCTACGACTTCCTCTTTATCGCGGGGCAACTCTACGTCGACGACGAGGCGGGGGAACGCACCCGCGGAGCCGCCCAAGGCTTCATCGCCTTCATTCTCTGGGGCGTGGGGAACTTCGTCGGCAGCCTCCTCGCGGGAAGGGTGCAGGAGCACTACACTTTGAAGATACCTGCAGACGGGCTCTCGCACGACTGGGCCATGATTTGGCAGATTCCGGGGTGGGCTGCGTTGGCAGTGCTTCTGGTCTTTCTCCTCTTTTTCCGCGACCCGAAAAAGGCCAGGGCATGAGCGGGCTCGGCTCGGGCGGTGCGGTTGTCCCGGGCAGATTTGTTGGACAAAAGGCGGCTCCCCGGCCACGGTAGGGACATGGCCAAGCTCCTCGAACAACTCAGGCAACACACCATCGTCGTCGCCGACACGGGCGATTTCGAATCCATGCGTGTCTATCGTCCCCAGGACGCGACGACCAACCCCTCACTCATCCTCAAGGCGGCCCAGCAGGAAGCCTATGCGCCTCTCGTCGACCGCGCCGTGGCCGATCTGAAATCCTCACCCCTCTCCGGCGACGCGCTCGTCGCGGCGATCATCGATCGCGTCCTCGTAACCTTTGGCCGCGAAATTCTTGAAATCGTGCCCGGCCGCGTCTCCACGGAGGTGGACGCCCGCCTTTCCTTTGACACCGAGGGCACCCTGACAAAAGCACGCGAGATCATCCGTCTCTACGAAGCCGACGGCATCCCGCGCGAGCGCATCCTCATCAAGATCGCTTCGACCTGGGAAGGGATCCGCGCCGCAGCGATTCTGGAGAGAGAGGGGATTCATTGCAACCTCACCCTGATGTTTTCCCTCGTCCAGGCAGTGGCCTGCGCCGAGGGTGGCATCACCCTGATTTCGCCCTTTGTCGGACGCATTTACGATTGGTTCAAAAAGAACACGGGCCAGGAGTATTCCGGAGCCGACGATCCGGGAGTGAAGTCGGTGCGGCAGATTTACGCCTACTTTCGGCAGTTTGGCTATCCGACCGAGGTGATGGGGGCGAGTTTCCGCAACACGGGCCAGATCCTCGAACTGGCCGGATGCGACCTGCTCACGATCGGGCCAAGCCTGCTCGAGGCGCTGCAAGAGACCGAAGGCACGCTCGAACGAAAACTCTCTCCCGAGACGGCGAGGGCGGAGCGACTCGAGAGGATTTCTGCCGACGAGAAGACTTTCCGATATCTCCTCAACGAAGACGCCATGGCCACGGAAAAGACCGCCGAGGGCATTCGCCTCTTTGCCGCCGATATCGTGAAGATGGAGAAACTGGTGGCGGGAAAATTGTGACGCGGTCACTTTGGGATTGACCGGAGCTGTCCGCCCCCCCCTCACCTCGTCCCCAGGATCGCGGCGGCGACGGAGAGATCGGCGGGGACGGTGATCTTCAGGTTCGGTTCGACATTCTCGACGAGTCGCACGGGATGACCGAGGGCGGCCACGGCGGAAACTTCGTCGGTGACGACTTCGCCGCGAGCGAGCACGGTGGCATAGGCTTCGCGAAGAAGCTCACTGGCGAAAATCTGCGGGGTTTCCATCGCCCAGAGATCCTCGCGCGAGACGGGCCCGCTCACCTCGCCGTCGGCATTGCCCCGCTTCAGGGTGTCGGCGATGCGATGGGCGAGGGCGGCGGCTCCGCAAACGGCGGCGACGGCAGCACAACGAGAAATCGCGGCAGGCGTCACGAGAGGGCGGGCCGCATCGTGTACGGCCACGAGGTCGCAGGCACCCCCGATTCGCTCGAGCCCGGCGTGGACGGAGAGATGGCGCTCGCTTCCTCCCGGAACGGTCCCGATGAATTTGGAAACACCAAGGCGGTGCATTGCCCTCGCCACCTCATCGGATCGATCCGGATTTGTCACCAGGAGAATTTCGGCAATGTCCCCACATGCCTCGAAGGCAAGCATCGAACGGACCAGTACACTCTCGCCGCCGAGATTGGCCCCGAGTTTGTCAAACCCCATGCGCCGACTGTTCCCGGCAGCGACGAGGATGGCCGAGACCTTCATGATCGCCCCTTTGGTCCTCAGCCCAGCTTCGCCATGACGGCCTGGGAAAGCGTTTTGCCGTCGGCGCGACCGTCGGTGCGCTCCTGTACGAGCTTCATCACTGCACCCATCTCCTTGCGGGAAGTCGCGCCGACCTCGGCGATGGCGGAAAGGATGATGCCTTCCAGTTCCGCTTCATTGAGCGGTTCGGGGAGATAGCCGTTGAGCACGGCAATTTCGGCCTGCTCCTGTTCGACGAGTTCGGTGCGGCCCGCCACCGTGTATTGTTCGACGGAATCCTGACGCTTTTTTACCTCCCGACGGATCACCGCGAGAATTTCGGGGTCGGTGAGTTCCGCGCTGGCCCCGCCCTTTTCGATGGCGGCGTTCTTGATGGAGGATTTCAGCATGCGGATTGTATTCAGCGCGAGAGTATTCCTTTCTCGCATCGCCGTTTTCATGTCCTCGGTAATCTGTTGGGATAATTCGCTCATGGCGCTAAGCTAAACGCGATCAACCATTCCGCGACGTGAAAAACGACCCTCTTGTCCCCGCCACCCGACCCTCTTCGACCCACAGCCTGGGCGGTCGGATCTGGAAATGCCTGATGGCGCTGATCCTCATCTCGGTGAGTTGGGCGTTTGTGACGTACCTTTGGAGGGCCTACCTCCGTGCTGCCGAAATGGATGGGTGGGCCGAGGTGCCTTGTCGTATCGAGTCAGTCTCCGTCGACGACACTCAGCGCAACCAACGCGGAATGCCGAAGTACCTTCTGAATCTGACCTATCGCTACCAGTGGAACGGCCACGACTATCTCGGCAACCGCCTCCGGCGCCTCCCCACCGAGGCGAGTGATCCGAACCAACTGAAGAAGAAGATGGAACCA
>CALDKL010000248.1 GCA_937898895.1 uncultured Verrucomicrobiae bacterium
AGCTTGTTGCCCTCTTGAATTGGAGGGGAGCGGGTGAAGGGAATCGAACCCTCGTTTCGCGTTTACTGGCATTTTATGGCGTATTTTGGAGCACTACAGAGGGAGATGGCGTCTTAAAAAGTAAGTCCTTGCTGCACCTTGCTGCAATGAATATAGTGTGCTCATGGCCTCGATTTACACCAAACCCGGAAGCCCCTTTTACTACCTCCGGTACAAGAATGAGGACGGAAAATGGCGCGACAAAAGCACCCGGTATCGGGAAGGCTTTCCGTCCGAGACCAAGAAGGCCCAGGCCCTCGCCATGGAAGCCTCGCTGAAGGAACTCAGACAATCTCCAATCAAAGACAGTGAACAGTGGGATAATTGGGTTTTGACGTTTCTGCGCCAGAAGTATGCCGGCCCGGAACACGAGCGAACCCTGGCACGTTACGAGCTCGCCTGGCGAAATGTGCGCGCCTACCTGCTTTGGAAGAAAATTGACGCGCCAAGACGCCTGACTCGAGCGGTGTGCAAAGAATACCATGCGTGGCGCCAGAATCCCGAAAAGCACGGTGGCAGGATCGAAGGGGTGCTGCGCTGCGGGCACAACAATGCTCTACAGGATCTGAAAATCTTCTCGATTATCTGCGACGAAGCTGTGGCCCTTGAGTTTATCGAAATAAATCCGGCTCACCGCCTCGGCATCACAAGAATCAAGGCGGAGGAGAAACGGCCATTCACTGACGACGAGATCCAGCAAATCCGTCTCGCTTTAAAGGAATGGCCGGATTGGATGGCAATTTCATTTGAACTCGCGCTTCATCAAGCTCTGCGCCTTCGGCAGACGTCGTTTCCTCTTTCTTGTGTCGATTGGGATCGGGGGACGATCACCTACCCACGGAAAATCGTCAAAGGGAGCAAGCCGTTTACACATCCCATCGACGACCGAGTTCGCCCCCTCTTGGAGAAGCTGCGGGATGCCAAGGCCGGTATCACCTGCGTAATTCCACCCAACAACGAACTTCCGAGTAAATCGTGGTGGAGGTTTTTCCGGAAGATCGGCATCAAAGATGTCTGTTTCCACTGCACCCGGGTTACTTGGATCACCCGAGCAGCGATCGCGGGCGTGCCCATCTCCAAATCCATGCGGTTCGTGAACCATGGCAGTGAAGAGGTGCACCGGATTTATACGAAGCTTCAGGCGCACGACATCATGGATGTTCCGTCGTTGGTTTCGTTCCCCGACGCCGCCTAAAGTAGCTCAACCGGGCGCGGGGAAAAATCCCCGTGTTTTTTTTGCCTTCGCACACCGAGAAGGCGCATGACACATAGCCGGAACGACAGCGCCGGGCTGATCGTGTCCTCAAGTGATAAGGCCACCGTGAAGAAGCGGGAGTAATTTTGAAAATCAAAAGTTTGCCTTACGCGACTGCTTCCCGGGTCGCTTCCGACCGACAGCACGAGCCAGTCGAGCTTCTGCACGAAAATCAGGATGTTCTGTCATCCATGCCATGGCAGCCGAACGGGTAGTGCGTCCGCCCATCAGCGGCATTCCCGCTCGATGCGCATCTTTTGCAAACTGATAGGATACGCCCAAGGCGCCCGCCAGTTGCATCAGATTCAATAGCTTTTCCTCGTCCACACATATTTTATCCCTCCTCCCAAGGAAAAGTTAATCACGATTACACCCGAAGTCTCCAATATCGACGCACGCTCAACACGCTGCTTATCAGTTGTTTATATAAACTTTTGAAACAACCGTCTTTGCCTCT
>CALDKL010000249.1 GCA_937898895.1 uncultured Verrucomicrobiae bacterium
AATTGGTCCGGTTCTCGGGAAAGCTCATCGAAAAGGGGCGCAGCCTCATCAATCTCCAGGTCAATGAGGCTCTCGTGCCGGCGAGCATCCCTCCCGGACTGGGCGATCATCTCCCGCCCGAGGGCAGTGAATTGCGCGTGCATGGCGTCAAGCGTGTCGATGCCGATGAGCGCGGCGAGGTGCGATCGGTCACCATCGCCCTGCGCGGTCCCTATGATGTCGAGGTGCTCGCAGTGCCGTCGTGGTGGACGCCTGCGAGGCTCTGGACTGCCATCCTCGTCCTCGCCATCGGGGCCTTTCTTTTCCTCGCCTGGCTGCTCGCCCTGAACCGTCGGGTCAGACAGCAGACCGCCCTCATCACCGAACAGATCGAATCGAATGCCACTCTCGAGGAGCGCAATCGCATCGCCCGGGAGTTGCATGACACGCTTTCCCAGGGCTTCTCCGGCGTCGGCTATCAACTCGCCTCGGTCGCCAATCACCTCACGAGTGATCCTGACAAAGCACGAAACAAACTCGCCGCGGCCCGGGAAATGGTCGAGCAGAGTCTCGCCGAGGCGCGCGACTCCCTCATTGGCCTGCGCATCCCGACCGGGGCGGAGTCTCTCGACTTTCCCGAGGCGACTCTCGCGGCCGCCCGGGCGCGGTGCGAGGAGGCCGACGTCGCGTTCGAGGTCGAACAGACCGGGTGGAATGGCGCTCCCCAACTGCCTCCCGAGACTGCCTTTGCCTGCCACCGCATTCTCCTCGAAGCCGTCTCCAATGCCCTCCGCCACAGTGGGGCGAAGCGGCTCAAGGTGACGATTGCGGCCGAGTCGGATCGGGCGAGAATGATCGTCGCCGACGATGGTTCCGGATTTGCCGTTTCGGGAAAACCGCCGGAAGGTCACTATGGTATCCAGGGGATGCGGGAAAGGGCTCTGCGACTCGGTGGCGATCTCGCGATCCACTCCGCCCCTGCACGCGGAACCTCCGTGGAACTCTCTTTGAAATTGACATGAGCCAACCCGAAACGCCTCTCTGCGTCATGCTGGTGGACGATCATCTCATCGTTCGTCGCGGCCTCGCCAGTCTTATCGGAGACGAACCCGACCTCACCGTCGTGGCTGAGACCGGCAGCGGGGAGGAAGCCATCGCCCTTGCCTCGCTTCACCGCCCCGATGTCATCGTCCTCGACCTGCGGCTCCGCGACATGAGTGGCATCGAGGTGGCCGAGGCGCTGCGAGGGCACAAGATCCTCATGCTCTCGAGCTTCATGCAGGAGGAGGATGTGCGCCGGGTCTTCGATGCGGGAATTCGCGGTTATCTTTCGAAGGACAAGGACAGCACAGAATTGCTCAAGGCGATCCGAGCGGTGGGACGTGGCGAACGTTGTCTGCCGCCGGAGATCTCCCTGCTCCTCGCCAAGAGTGAACACAGCAGCCATCTCACTGCGCGTGAGCTGGAAATTCTCAAGCTCGTCGCTCAAGGCAAAGCGAACAAGGAGATTGGAGAGATGCTTTCCCTCTCGGAGAACACGGTGAAGAATCACGTGAAGTCCATCCTCGCGAAACTGAATGCGAAGGATCGTACCCACGCGGTGACGGAGGCGCTCAAGCGAGGGCTCTTCCAGCTCGGTCGGGGCTGATTCCGCGAAAGGGCGGAATCGGTGAGCCAGGGGCGGAGCGGGTTGCGCAAGGCTACCTCGGCGGGATTTGTTTTTGAGGCAGGGCAAGGGATTGCGGAAAAAATTGGTGAAAATCACTCCTTTTTTTCAGGTTGGCATGAGGAGTGCTAATTCGGGGAAGCGAACCCATTAGCAAGTGCTTCCCAAAGGGGGCATTGCAAAACAACCGAATACGTGAATGAGAGAGATCAACCTGAAAGCCCTGTTGTTGGCGAGCCTCGTGGCGTTGGCACCGCTGAGCGGAACCCTGGTCGCGCAGGAGGCACCGCCAACTGCCGTATCCACCGATGCCGCCAAATCACCCTCCGCCGACCCATCCCTGGAGGAAAGGGTCGCGGACATTGAAGCCTACATGAACAATGTCGCCCGCGTCACTGCGGCGGGCACATCGAAAGTGGCGGGTCCCGGACCGGGACACAATGCCTGGCAGATGACCAGCACCGCCCTCGTTCTCTTCATGACCCTGCCCGGTCTCGCCCTGTTTTACGGCGGTCTCGTTCGCAAGAAGAACGTCCTTTCCGTGCTGGCCCAGTGCCTCGGAATCGCGGGGCTTGTCACCATACTCTGGTGGCTCTGCGGCTACAGTTTGTCATTCGGTGGGGGCAATTCCGTCATCGGTGACTTTTCCTACGCCTTCCTCAATGGAGTGAACCCCGGAAATGTCGGGGCTGGCTATCACTGGATCTCGGATTCCATGTGGTGCATGTTCCAGTTGACCTTCGCGATCATCACTCCGGCGCTCATCGTCGGGGCGATCGCCGAGCGGATGAAATTCATCGCCGTCCTGGTCTTCGTGGCGATCTGGATGTTCGCGGTCTATTTCCCCTTCGCCCACATGGTGTGGTCGACCACAGGACTGATGTGCGGACCGCTCAACCCCGGAGCGGGAATCAAGGCGATCGACTTCGCCGGCGGAACCGTCGTGCACATGACCTCGGGCTGGAGTGCTCTCGTCCTCTGCATCATCCTCGGCAAGCGCAAGGGATTTGGCAGGGAGCCCATGCCGCCCCACAACATGGTCCTGTGTATGGTGGGCACCGGTATGCTCTGGGTCGGCTGGTATGGATTCAACGCCGGTTCCGCCCTCGGGGCCGATGCGATCGCTTCGAATGCCTTCGCCACCACGACCCTCGCCGCCGCCGTGGCCGGATTCTTCTGGGCGCTCGCCGAATGGGTGCTCCGCGGGAAGCCGAGCGTTCTTGGTTTCTGTTCGGGGATCGTCGCCGGACTCGTTGTCATCACTCCCGCAGCAGGATTCGTC
Organism: uncultured Verrucomicrobiae bacterium; assembly: GCA_937898895.1. Classification (GTDB taxonomy): domain Bacteria; phylum Verrucomicrobiota; class Verrucomicrobiia; order Verrucomicrobiales; family DEV007; genus Arctic95D-9. The sequence goes on from CALDKL010000249.1 coordinate 2,928, forward strand.
ACCGCGAACTCGGCGGTGATCATGGGGATTCTCGCCGGGATCATTCCCTTCTTTGCGGTCGCCTACCTCAAGAAGCTGCTGGGTTACGACGATGCTCTTGATACCTTCGGTGTCCACGGCGTAGGCGGAACGCTCGGTGCGCTCCTCACCGGGATCTTCGCGGACCCCACCGCCAACTCGGTGGTCGAACCCCTCAAGGACGGCCTTTTCGTCGAACAGTTCAAGGCGGTTCTGCTCACGATCGTCTGGAGCGTGGTCGCCACGTCCGTGATCGCTCTCCTTGTGAAGGCAGTCGTGGGCCTGCGGCCCTCCGAGGAAGGGGAAATCACCGGACTCGATCTCTCCGATCACGGCGAGGCGGGATACGAACACTGACCGATCTTCCATCCAACCCATCCGACTTCTCTGGGGCCGGGGTGCGAAAGCACTCCGGCCTTGTCGTATCAGGGATCGTGTCGTGGAAGAGGAAGGAAACTCGGAACTCTTCGAAAAAAGTGGGAGGGATCTTTCCGGGGGCGGCGTTGCAGCAAATGAGCCCCTCTGGCTCGAATCGAAGTCAAACCAAACCAAACCAAACCTAACTAAATCGACCTCATGAAAGTCATTCATTCCCTCCTCCTCCTCTTCGCTCTCGCGGGGATCGCCGTCACCTTTGCCTTCGCCGGTCAGCCGGTGGCCTCCCTTGGCGGTGCCTGCTGCAAAACCGCCGACTGCTGCGCGGCGGATTGTTGCGACGCCAAATCCTGTTGCGACTCTGCGGCGGGTTGCCAATCCGCCGACTGCAAGACCTGCGGGAAGAAGAAATCCTCCTCCCCGGCTCCTGTGACCGGCGCGGTGAAGTCCTGCTGCGTGAAGTGACCGCCCTCCGGAGGCAACCCGCCGAAGATCGCAAAGGCGGGTTGCCTTTTCGGGCATTTTCTCTCACTTTCTCCTCCGATGAACGATTCCAAACTCGACGAACTGATCCGGGCGAGTCATCCGCAACCGGAGTTTCCCCCATCGTTCCAGCGCGAGATCTGGACTCGGATCGCCACGACGGGATCGGCCTCGTGGAGGGATCGATGGGCGCGATGGAGCGAGAGTCTCCTCGCCGGATTGGCTCGACCGATTCCGGCCTTTGCCATCGTCGCCCTCATGCTGCTCGCAGGTCTGTCCCTGGGGCAGGTTCTGCCGCGCGAGAAAGAATTCGGCTCCTCACTCTCCAGTTACCTGCTCTCGATCAATCCTCTCCACGACACTCACGGCGGAGCTTCGGCGTCGGCTCGATGAAACGAGGTCTCTTGATTTTGCTCGGGGCGCTGGGTGTCGGCCTGATTGGTTTTCTGGCGACACGTCTGGGGACGGTCTCAATCCCGACTCACGAGGTCCATTCCCATGGCAAGGGAGATCAGCTCCCGGAACTCGAGTGGCTTCGCGAGGAGTTTGCTCTCAGCGACACTGAGTTCGAGCGGATTGCTTCGCTCCATCTTTCCTATCTGCCCACCTGTGAGTCCCTTTGCAGTCGGATCGTTGCCGCGAGAAAACAGGTGAAGGAGTTGGTCCTTTCGGGAGCCTCCATCACCCCGGAGCTGGAGGCCGCGCTGCGGGCAGAGGCGTCCCTTCGAGCGGATTGTCAGGTGGCTATGTTAGGACACCTCTACGCGACGGCCGCCGCGCTACCTCCGGAGAAGGCGCGTCGCTACCTCGATGCGATGCTCCCGGAAGTCCTCGCGATGACGGCCGATCCGGGGCAGCACCACGGTTCTCACTGATCTCCGAGTCGACGCATGGAAGCGGAGAAGGATGTAGATATCGCCCTCATGCGGCGTCTCGCGGATGGCGACGATCTCGCTCTGAATGAGATCATTTCGCGATGGCGGGATCGCATCGCGGCCTTTCTCCTGCGTATGGTCGGCGACCATGCCACGGCGATGGACCTGGCCCAGGAAACGTTCGTGCGCCTCTATGCGAACCGGAAAAGCTATCGTCCGTCCGCCGCCTTTTCGACCTATCTCTTCCATATCGCGACGAATCTTGCCCGCGACCAGGCTCGATGGCGAAAGCGCCATCCTACCGTGCCGATGGAAGACGAGTCCGGAGAGGTTCGCCATGAACCGGCCGAACGGGGATTGTCGCCCGATGAGTCTGCCGCCATGCGGGAAAAGACGACCCTGGTGAATCGGTCCATCGATGCCTTGCCGCCGGACCAGCGCGAGGCCCTGCTCCTGTTCACGGTCGAGGGAATGAGTCAGATTGAAGTGGCGGAAGCTCTCGGATGCAGCCAGAAGGCCGTGGAAGTGCGTGTCTACAAGGCTAGACAATCACTTCGGGAGGCTCTTGCACGGGCGGGATTCTGAAGGGAACTATCGGGTGTGTTTGAAAACCAGGGCGGACACGGATTCTTTTTGGATGCTTTTTCAATGAAAGAAGATTCAGGCCCGGCTGACGGGCGGACTCGGGTAGCCCGTAGCCTCGTTCGTTCGTCGCGCCCAACGAGACGGGACGATGTCACGCGCCGTGCCTCACCTTGGTTTTCGGACAGAGTCCAAATTCCGCAGCGCCGCAGAATACGCAGGCCTGCCACCCATGAACGGGCACGGGGCACTGTGCTCGTGCATCGAAGAATGGACGTTGACCAGTGCGTTCGCGGAAGCAAATGGCGGGCGGGTCGGCCTCTTCAAGTGGCCCGTTGCCCCCAACTCCAGCTCTTCGCCTCTACCAATCGCGCGTGATCGAGATTCAGATGAGGGCGTAGCCTGTCTCTTCCGCGCGGGCTCGGCCCATGAGGACGAGGGTGTCGAGGATTTCCTCCACCTCGGCCGTTTTGGCTCCCTTGAAGCGAGCGCAGACATGGGCGGCGCTCTGCGGCGAAGCGGAAAGCGCGTCGGCCACCGCGCGAACGCGATCCGGCAACGGACGAGGCCAGGGCTGCTTCGATTTTGCAGGAGGGAGGGCGGGCTGCTGGATGTCGGGAGAGGTTTCCGCGATGGCGAGCATGGCCTGTTCGGCCTGCGATTCGCTTTTGGCTTCGGGTGCCTGGAAGTCCGGACGCAGCCAGCGGACGAGGCCGCGTTTCTCCTCGGCGGCGCGTTCGGCGTTGAGGGCGCAGAGATGGGTGAGCATGGCGTCGTCGGTGGCGTCTGGCGCGAGGCCGTAGGCTGCGGCGACGGCGGCGTCGAGGTCGTCGTGGAGCTGGCGCAGGACGGAGACAAGGCCTTGTTCGTGGGTGCTTTGTTCCTTCGTGGTGAGTGCGGTGCCCGCACGGAGTTTTTCGAGCACGTTGTAGCAATCCGTGAGCGTGAGCTTCGGGTGCAGGCTCTGCTGCCGTTTGCGGTGTGCGTCGAGTTGCTCGGCGAGGTCGCGGATGCGGGTGCGCTGCGATTCGGTGGGCTCGGGGAAGGGGAAGGGGTCGAAGCAGCGGCTGTTTTGATAGCGTGAATCGTTGCCGACGCCCATACGTCCGCCCGACGTAAGAGACCACACAACATGAACCCGACTGGATAGTACGCCGAGGATGTAGGCGTCGTCGTAGGCAATCGTGATGACCGCGCCATCGGGCAACACACTGCCATCGAGGAATACAAAGAAGCGATGCTTAGAAACTTCGCTTGTGCCGATGTAGCGTGGCAGCCCGGCGAGCGCCTTACGCATCTGTGAACGGGGTTCCGCGAAAATCCACCAGTTGATTCGGTACGAGTCGCGCTTGTTCTGATCGCGTACCGGTTTTACCCGGTTTAAGACGTGCTGAAATACTGACGGAAATCGGTCGCGCACCTCGTCTGCATTAAGACCGAAGAGGTCGATGACAAAAACGCCGCGCGGGGTTTCGGAAAGGTCGCGGCCGTTGCGAAAAGGGCGGATATGCGCGTTTAGCCCGACTACCGTGTCAAGGCCAAGCGCCTTTGCATCCTCTAGTGTCAGAGCGAAGTCACCCGCCAGTTTAACGCCCATAAACGAGAGGTTGCTGTTCGATTGCAGCGCGGCGGTTCCGGATACATTTACACCCACAGTAAGATCTGCGTGAATGACACCAATCTTCTCGGAGACGGCGACGTCTGTGGCATCATCACCATTCGCGATTTCCTCTACTACCTCCACGAGTCGCCCCTCGCTCTGACCAATAGTGCCGACTGTCATGGCAATGCGTACTGCCGCGCCGTCCGCATTGTCCACCCAAGGATGGTCGGGGATGGCGAAAAGCAGACGGAGTTTGTCCACGCTGAGATGATGCTCTACGACACGGCGATTGAAGGTCTGTCGCAGGCTGTTGGTCGTAATGAAACCGAAACGCGCCGCGTGCCCTTCTCGCACAAGCAATGCCGCTTTGTGCCACCAGTACATCACGAAGTCTGACGAATCGGGCACAGTTTCATAAGATTCGCGCAACGAGGCGGTGTATTCGTCACCGAGCGCATCACGCATCCTCTTGTTCCCAATAAACGGCGGATTCCCCACAATGAAATCCGCCTGCGGCCACTCGGCGGGGCGTGGATTTTGATAGGACAGCAGCGGGACGCGGGCGGTTTCGTCAGGGACGGCTTCTCCGGTGACGGGGTGCGGCTTGGTCGTGCGGCCATCCCAGCGGGTGACGGGTGCGCCGCTCTCATCGAGCACGGGTGTGGTGCCGTCGCAGGCGAGCACGGCGTCGCGGCATTCGATGTTGTGGAAGGCCTTGATGATGGGCTCGGCCAGCGCGACCCGGCCACGGGTGCGGAAGTGCCATTGCAGGTGCCCGATCCACAGGACCAGCTCGGCGATGGCGGCGGCGCGGGGGTTGACCTCGATGCCGAGGAGCTGGTGGGGATCGACACTGAATCCGGCGAGATCGAGCGCGGCCTGCTCGTGACCGAGCTGGTCGAGCGCGTTGAGCACCTCGCCTTCGAGGCGCTTGAGGTGTTCGAGGGTGACGTAGAGGAAATTGCCGGAGCCGCAGGCGGGATCGAGCACGCGGATCTCGCAGAGGCGGCGGTGGAAACGCTGCACTTCGGCGGCGGCGTCCTTCGTTTTCCCGGCGCGGTCGAGGGTGACGGCGGCGGCTTGCACCGCGTCCCATTCCGCGCGCAGCGGCTCGATCACGGTGGGCAGGACGAGGCGCTCGACGTAGGCACGCGGGGTGTAGTGCGCACCGAGCTTGTGGCGTTCGTGTGCGTCGAGGGCGCGCTCCAGCAGGGTGCCGAAGATGGCGGGTTCCACGTCTCGCCAGTCGGCGTGCGCGGCCTCGAGGAGGAGGGCAAACTGGTCGGCGGTCAGGGGGAGGGCGGTGGCCTGCTCAAAGAGGCCGCCGTTGAAGCGGAGGACCTTTTCCCGGAGCACCGTGGAGAAACCGCCGGTCTGCATGCGGCTCCACAGTTCCTCGATCATGGGGGCGAAGTGATCGGCGCGGCCTTCAAGGCTGCGCAGGAGACCGATAAAACAGTCCTTCGGCAGCAGCTCCACGTCCTCCGCGAACATCGTGAACAGGGCGCGCATGAGGAAGGTCGCGACGACCTCGGGGCTGTGGCCGCTCTTTTCCAGCGACGCGGCGAGGCGACCGAGCTTTTCCGCGATCTCGCGCGTGACGCGGGCGCTGCGGCGGGCGGGGTCGAGCGCCTGCGGATCGGTCCAGGCGAGGCGGAGCGTCTCGCGCACTTCGGGAGAGTTGAGGCTGCCGAGGAGCAGGCGATGGCTGCGCGGATCGGGAAAGGGGACGTAGGTGCCGCCGGTGCGGGTGAACTCGGCGTAGAGTTCGATGCTGTGGCCGACATCGACGACGAGGAGCAGCGGCGGGCGACCCTCGCTGGCGGGCAGGGCGCGGGCGTATTGTTCGGCCTGGCCGCGGGCCTTGAGCATGGCCTCGTCCCAAGCCGCGCTGCCGCGCTGGGCGTGTCCTTTTTTCGTGGCCTTGGCTTTCGCCTTCGTGGCATCGGCGAGGGCAGTCTCGGTCTCGCGCTTTTCCACGCCCTGTTTGGCCTCGAGAATGAAGCAGCCGCGCTTGTAGAGATCGATGCGACCGATGCTGGTGCCGCCGTCGGGGTGATGAAAGGTGACGTTGCGCTCGAAGA
>CALDKL010000250.1 GCA_937898895.1 uncultured Verrucomicrobiae bacterium
TGCCGCCGGGCCCGATGAGTTCCCCGATCTTCTGAGGATCGATCTTGATGGATTCGATGCGCGGGGCGCGCTCGTTGAGGGCACCATGACTGGGAATCACCGCGTTCATCACCTCGAGGACCTTGAACCGCCCGTTGGTCGCCTTGTCGACGCCTTCGAGGAGGATGTCGAGAGGAATGCCGGGCAGTTTGAGGTCGAGCTGGAAGCCCGTGACTCCCTCGCTGGATCCGCACAGTTTGAAGTCCATGTCGCCCATGAAGTCCTCATTCCCGATGATGTCGAGCAGAGTGACGTAGCGCTTCAGCATATCGCCTTCAAATTCGGTCACCAGCCCGCAGGAGATCCCCGCTGCCGGGCGCTTCAGAGGAACCCCGGCGTTCATGAGGGCCATCGAACCGGAGCAGACCGAGGCCATCGAAGTGGAACCGTTCGATTCCATGATTTCACTGGAAACGCGAATCGCATAGGGGAAATCGGCCTCGTCCGGGATGAGGGGTTCGATCGACTTCTCGGCGAGGGCGCCGTGGCCGATTTCGCGGCGATTGAGGCCACCCATGCGGCCTGTCTCGCCGACGCTGAAGGGCGGGAAATTGTAGTGCAGGATGAACCGCTTCGAATCTTCCCCACCCGCATAGTTGTCGAGGTATTGCTTCTCGTCACTCGGGGCCAGGGTCGCGATAGCGAGAGCCTGGGTCTCGCCACGGGCAAAAATGGCGGAACCGTGGGTGCGGGGAAGCACGCCGACTTCGCCGGAAAGCGGACGGATCGTATGGATGTCGCGCCCGTCACAACGCACTCCCTTGTCGAGAATACTGATGCGGAAAGCCTTCTTTTGGAGGTATTCAAAGGCCTGGGAGATCGCGAAGTCGCCTGCCGTGGGATACTTCTCTTTGATCTTCGCCTCGACTTCCTTGCGCAAGGCGCCAACTGCGGCACCTCGCTCGATCTTGGAGGGTTTGTAGAGGGCGTCTTCGATGCGATCACCGGCGACCTCGTAGGCGACCTCGAGAAGTTCGTCCTGCACCTCCACGAGAGGGGCATTGCGTTTCGGCTTGCCGACCCGGCGAGCCAGCTCCTCTTGTGCATCGAGAATGGGCTGGATCGCCTTTTGGGCAAAGACAAGGGCCTCCTTGAAGGTCGCGTCCGGCACTTCCTTGCCGCCACCTTCGATCATGATGACCTTGTCGCGGAGTCCCACGTAAACGAGGTCGAGCGAACTCTCGGAACGCACCGCGTGAGTCGGATTGACGACAAATTCTCCCTCGACCAGGCCGACACGGACGGCCGCAATCGGACCAGCAAAGGGAATGTCCGAGACACACAGCGCTGCCGAGGCCCCGTTGATGCTGAGGATGTCAGAATCGTTTTCGCCGTCCGCGCTGAGGAGGAGCGCAACGACCTGGGTATCGTAGAGATAGCCCTTCGGAAAGAGCGGCCGCAGGGGGCGGTCGGTCATCCGACAGGTGAGAATCTCCTTCTCCGTGGGGCGCCCTTCGCGTTTGAAGTACCCTCCTGGGAAGCGGCCTGCCGCAGCGGCCTTCTCTTTGTATTCAACGGAAAGCGGGAAAAAATCCTGACCTTCCTTGATTTTTGTGGAGGAAACCGCAGTCACGATGACAACGGTTTCGGCGACCTGGACCGTCACGGCACCATCGGCCAACTTGGCCAATTTGCCCGTTTCGAAGGTCATGTCTTGCGTGCCCACACGGCACGTAATGCGTTCAATACTCATGGTTTTCTTTCTATTGGTGTAAAAATCTTGAAATGCCACTACCCCTCACTGGGGAGCAGCCTGGCGGGTGAGGAACGGGGCACCAGGGCGGCCGCACGGATTCGAACGGATCTGAATCGTTCGAGACCAGACTCGGCGTGTCACTCGAGGAGTCGAGGACCAGAAACGGAAAAGCGCCGGATCTCTCCGACGCTTCGCTTTCGACAAATTAGCGACGCAGACCGAGGGTGGTCAGCACCTTCTGATATCGCTCGCCATCGGTCCGGGAAAGGTAATCGAGCAGCTTGCGGCGACGCGCGACCATACGGAGAAGGCCGCGGCGAGAGGAAACATCCTTTTTGTTGGCCGTGAGGTGGCCGGTAAGATGGTTGATCCGGCTGGTGAGCAGCGCGATTTGCACATCGGCGCTGCCGGTGTCACGATCATGAAGCTGGAGACCAGCGGTGTGGTTGTTGGATTCGCTCATTGGCTGATAAAAACGGCATCGCCTTGATGCCAATCGGGTTTTCCTTTGTGGAGCGGCGAAGAAATCACAATTCTCTCCACTTGCAATGGAAAAGATGCCGAAAAAGTCGGCAAGCCCGTAAAAAATCAGGCGAGTGAGCGACAGATTTGCGGTAATGTGGAGAGAAGCAAGTTCGGATGTCCGCCGCAGAAATACCCCTGCCGCGCACCGCGCCGGTGATGGTGCTGGGAGGAGCCACGCTCTTTCCCTTCGGTTATATGCCCCTGTTTGTCTTCGAACAGCGTTATCGGGCGCTCCTCGAGCATGTCCTGGAACGGGATCGGCTCTTCTGCATCGGACATGCTCGTCCCGGAGGAAATCCGGAGACCTCGCCCGACCCTGTCTATTCCGTGACCACAGTGGGTCTGGTCCGGGCCTGTGTCACTCACCCCGACGGCACCTCCCATCTCATGCTCTCCGGCGTCCAGCGAGTCGAGATCCTGGGATGGGAGCAGATTGCCCCGTTTCGGATTGCGACCCTGCTCCCGCGTCCCTTTCGGCTCGGTGATCCCTCGGCGGCGAACGGTGCCGCAATGGAACTCGTCAATCTCAGTGGTCGACTCTGCGGAAAGCGGCAGCCTATCTCGGAGCCATTGAGAGAACATCTTCGCCGCGTCAGAGATCCCTGTGCCATCGCCGATGTCGTTGGCCAGAGTTTTGTGTCCGATCCGGTGGATCGCCAGTTGCTCCTCGAAATGGACGAGGTCTCTGATCGTCTCGCCTTTCTCGTCAGGCACCTCAGTGCTCTGCTCGCCGGAGGCGGAAATTAACCCGGATTTCCGACCTTTCATCGCGAGCGGCTTCCTCGGCCCGGATTACCGCCCCACCAGTTTTCGGGCGAGTTCCTGTGCGGACTTCCACGCGCCTTTGCCGCCGAGTTTGACTCCGAAGTAGGCAAAATAGGCCCGGAAGCGAGCGGGGGCGGGATCCTTGGATTGGGCGCAGGTGGCGAGCATCTCTTCCAGAAAGGCCCGGTCGCAGGATCGTCGGTGGGAACCAATGGTGTCGTAGCAGGCATCGTGATGGCGACACGCATCGCGGAAATCCGCCCCCGCGCAGCCCTGGAAGAACAAATACCGCAGCGGCCCCCGGATGGAATCCGGTCCGCAAGGACGTTCCTCGAGAATCCGAGGGCGCGGCTTGTTCGGCGCGGCATCCTCCGTGATAGCGGGGGGCGCGGCCCCAAAAAGGATCAAAAGCCAGAGAGCGAGGGAGCGGCGGAACATGCGCCATCTTCGGGATTCCATCCGCTCCCGTCAAGGGGTATCCACTGCGGAGATGCGTAGGATCGGAGCGCCGTGCCTTTGCTTTTCCTCCCAACGGCGTCTTTTCTCCGCAGGCAACGTGCGGAGGGACCTTGCTCGTTTTTCTTACGGCGACCTTAGCCATTCCAGATTGAACCGCGCCAGCCGCAGTCCCGACCCGGCGAAGCTCAGGGTTGGTCCGGCTCCGTAGAAACAGAGGATGGTGCCTTGTTTCGTTACGGCGATATCGGAGTAGGCGCTCGGTCCATCCTCGAGGAGTTTGTTGATTGACCACGTCCTCCCTTCATCGCGACTCAATTTCACATGGAGGCTCTTCCGGGCCCGGCTCTTGCCCGGCTCGGGGCTGCCTTCACGGCCGTCTTCGAGATTGTGGGGATTGGAGAAGAGCAGCACGCTTTCCCCGCCATGATCGTAGCGAACGAGGCCGCCCATGCAGATCGGCTCGAGGAGGGCGTCGTCGAACTTCGGAGTGCCCCAGTTGGTGGCACCGTCAGGACTGGTGACGACAAGGCGGCGGTGGGCTTTCGATTCGCTGCGCACGTTGAGCAGAACCGTGCCGTCTTTCAGTTCGACGGCGACGCTCTCGCTGGGGTTGATCCACTCTGCGGTATTCGGCACCGCGATCTCGCCGGCGAGCCAGCTCTTGCCCTTGTCGTCGCTAAAGATCGTGGCGGTGACGCTCGGGCGGTGGGCGTTTCCGCCGGTGCCGGTGGAGAGCCACACGGGTACAACGAGGCGACCGGACCTCAGTTGGATCGAGTGGTTCGGACCGGTCGCAAGGACTTTCCAGTCATAGGTTTTCCTGAAGGCCTCAAAGGTCGCGGTGATCTCGATCGGCTTGCTCCAGGAGAGCCCGTCATCGTCGCTGCGCTGGTAGAAGGCTCGCTCGTATTCCAGGCAAAAGAGCATGTGAAGCGGACCATCCTTGTCGGCGATGAGAACGGGATTGTTGTAGGTGACGTGACTGGGATCCACGCCCTTCAATCCGGTGGAAAAGGGATTCTTCCGCTTGGGGCCCGAAACCTCGACGATGCTCTGCGGAGGGCTCCAGGTCTTGCCGTCGTCGGTGCTTCGCCGCAAAAGAATGCGGATGTCGGACCAGTCGCCGCCGCCCTTGCGAGCTTCGCACCAGGCGAGCACGGTCCCTTGTGCGGTCACGACGATGCCGGGGATATGATAGATGTTGTAGGTCGGATCCTCCGCGATGGAAAAGAGATCTTGTTTTTCGAGGAAGGGGGCGGCGTGAAGCGGTCCGTAGAGAAGGATGGAGCAAAGAGCGAGAAAGGCGAGCTTCATGAGCAGATCGATCACTTGGGGGTGGTCAGGCAGGGGTGCAACTCGGCTGATGGGCGAATGTTCCTTCCTTCGAAGGCGAGGCCCTCGCTCCGCGTTCCGGATGGAATCTCCGAGGGGATTCCGTCCGATCTCTGCATCGCAGAGAATCTGCTACAGCCTGCTCCAGGAAGTGCAACATCCTCGATTGCCACAATTCCTCCGCACATCAGCCACTGTTTCGTCATCGCCCGCTCCCAACTCGTTGCCCCTCCCTGGACTCGCCGGATGGTTTCGTAGATCCTGCCCATCGTTCACCCTCGTTTCGAGGAACCTGGACAAATCCCAAACCTGAATGCCAAGATGCCAATGGTGTTGGAATCGCTCTTGCCGCTTCGGTCCCATCATGTATCCTACCCCGCATTTCCCACGTCTCTCTATCCATGTCAGCCCTGAAACTTCACAATGCAATGTGGCCCGGACTCGTCGGCAAAGGCGACGGAGAAGGCCAGGAACCGCCGATCTCTCTGGAACGAATGCTGGATCTCACCGCTTCTGCGGAAGTGAACGGGCAGAAATTCGACGGGATTGACTATTTCCTCTTCCATCCCCACACCGATCCCGCTGCGAGTGATGAAGAACTTCGTCGCATCGCCGACCTGATCGCAGCGAAGGGATTCGAGGTGGGATCGCTCGTGGCTCCGGTGTGGCCGGGTACGGTCGGGGATTCCGCGATGGGCGACGAGGCGGCTCGTGCCCGCTTTCTCGAAGCGGTGAAGGTGGCCTGCCGCATCGCGGAAGTGTTTCGGAAACACGGAGTTCGCAAGCGCGGCGTGATTCGCATCGACTCGGCCGAGTTTGGGGTGAACAAGTGGCGCGAGAATCCCGCTGCCAACACCGCCCGAATCGCCACAACCTTCCGCGAGGCTGCCCAGATCGCCGCAGCCCACGGAGAGCGCCTCGCTGCCGAAGGGGAAATCTGCTGGGCCGGGATGCATAGTTGGAAAGACATGCTCGACCTCCTGGAGGAAGTCGGCATGCCCGAAAGTCTTGGTTTCCAGGCCGACCTCGCCCACACCTATCTCTACCTGCTCGGTTACAACGCACCCGAATATGCCCTGCTCAAAGACGGCTACAGCGAAGCCGAATTTTACGCCGCATACGAGGAAATGACCGATAAGCTCCGCCCGTGGACAATCGACTTCCATGTCGCCCAGAATGACGGCACGGTCCACGGTGCGGGCAGCCACGACAAGACCGGCAAACACTGCCCCGCCGATGATCCCAACGGCAAACTCGATATCGTTCGTTGCGCGGGGTACTGGCTGAAGGATCACAGCTCCCGGGGGATTTCACATATCTGCTGGGATGGATGCATGTTCCCGAACACCGTCCTCGAGACGCCCGCAACCTGGAATACGATCCTCAAGACAATGATCGCGGTACGCGACGCGGTCTGAGATTGCCCGTTTCTCTTACCCGGACGACTGAGGCGACCACCGAAAGAGATTTCCGGTGGTCGTTTTCTTGGGTTATTCAACTGGCTTTTCGGGGGCGAGGGCAGCCTGGAGGGTTCCCTGGTTGGCGAAGTCCCAGGTGGCCCCATAGCGCACATCATCGACTCGCCAACCGCTCTCCGAAAGCCGGAGCAGAAGGGTATCGGTCCATCGGGTCGTCTCACCCCGATCCGTGTAGGCAAACTCGATGGGAATCTCCGCTCGGTCCTTCTCCACTTTGGGCGTCCTCACCGTGAAGCCATGAAAGCCCTCAAAGAGGCTGCTAAACAAGTCGCCCTCGATCCAGGGCGGCTTTTCATCAGGAAATTTTCTCATGAACTCCTCCTGTTCCTTCCTCGCCCTTTGCAAAGCCGTCCCGAGAGCCTCCGAAACGAGTGGGCGAATTCCCTC
>CALDKL010000251.1 GCA_937898895.1 uncultured Verrucomicrobiae bacterium
CATGGGTGGCTGGAAAGGTGGGGGGCGCTTGGGGAAGCGCCCTTTCCTGAAACTGCGAAAGATCCTGCAGGTCTCAGGCAGCAACAGGCGGTGGTTGATGGGAACTTCAGGCTCGTCCCGATCATGACGTTTCATGTGCGAACCTGGGGACTGCGTGAATCGATCCGGCTAAGAAAAGGTTCCGGAAAATCGTTGTCACGTTGTCCCGACCTAGTGACAATTTGACCCGAATGCGCCCTCGTTTTCCGATTCTCCTACTTTTGGCGTCTCCCATCCCATTGTTCGCGGGGCCTCCTGCGGCGCCGACGGGTGTCGTGGCCTATGCGCCGAACCAAAATCGAGTCCATGTGTCGTGGATCGACAATTCCAACGATGAGACGGGTTTCCGGGTTGAGCGTCAGATCAACGGAGGGTCATGGGAAAACCTGACGACGGTGCCGCCTGATTTTGAGGTGTATCGGGGAACGGCCGATTCGCCCGACGAGGCAAGCTTCAAGTTCCGGATCACTGCGCTGAAAGGGGCCGAGTCATCTTCGGCGGCGGAATCTCCCGCAATCGCGAAGCCATCCGGAAGTCTCGATTTGTTCAATGATCCGAACAACAACAATCCTTCGACGGGCATGCCACCTCGGGAGATTCCCGAAGGCACGAGCGTGCGGGCGGGGGCTGTCGTGAACCACCAGATCCAGGTCTTTGGAGGGACTCCGGAAAGTTTCACCGCGATCAACCTGGCTCCGGGGCTCACCCTCAATGAAACCACCGGAGTCATCTCAGGCACGGTGACCACCCCGGGCGTCTACCGGATGTTCACCGGGGTTGTTTTCGACACGGACAAGAAGTTCAGCCAGGTACGCTTTCTCCGCGTCTTGCCGGCGGCATCGACTCCGGTGGTGGACCAGCCGATCGATCTGCCGAAGCAGCACCTGACGGTGAAGGGCTTTCTCGACATCTCGGATTTGTTCAAGGACCCGGCGCGTCCCAAGGGTGCCTGGTTCTACACGGCGGGGGAGTCGATCATCGTGGCCCTGTTCGATACCGCCACTCCGAAGACGGTAAACAATTTCCTCGGCTACGTGAACCGGGGCAATTACAACGGCACCTTTGTGCATCGATCACTCAGCCAGTTCATCGTCCAGGGAGGGGGCTATACCCTCAGCTCCTCGACGGCTGCCCCGACGAGCTGGAAGGAGGTGACCTCGCTTGCCCCGGTGCAAAACGAGCCCGGTGTTTCAAATTCGCGCGGAACGCTCGCCATGGCCAATGTGGGCGGGACGAGGGACAGCGCCACCTGTGAGTGGTTCTTCAATGTGGACACCTTCGGGAGCAATCCGGGGAACCTGAACTTCCAGAACGGAGGCTTCACCGCCTTCGGTGCCGTGGTCGGCAGTGCGGGGCAGGGGCTCGTCGATGCGATCAACAATCTGAACACGACCAACTACGAGGGAAAAATCACAGGGGTGCCGCCTCTGGCGGTTGAAAATGTTCCCGTGCTTGAGAATCCGATTCCACCCTCTCCCGGCGCGAACACCCTCCTGCCCATCGACTCGATCACGCCGTGTCCGCCCGTGGTCATCTCCCTGGTCTCGAACAGCAATCCCAAGGTGCTCACCGCCGGAGTTGAGGGGATGCTGCTCTACATTGAGGCAAAGGGAAAGATCGGCACCTCGGTGCTGACTCTGAGAGCGACCAACCTCGACGGCAATTCGGTGAATTACAACGTCGCCCTGAAGATCGACGATGTCCTCGGCCCCGGCTTCCGTCTAACGAAGATCCTTGGGGTGGAGCCGCCCGGCACGCTGCTCGTACGCGGCTTTGCCAAGGACACCGTCAAACTCGGCTACTGGCGTTACCGCATCAACAAAGGGCGTTGGGTGAAGGCGCAGACGCTGAGGGGCAAGGCTTCTCCGATGGTCACGAAGATGTCCGGCTTCCGTCCCGGAAAAAATCTCATCGAGATCGAGGTCTTCGATGCCCGCAGGAACAGCTCGGGCGTGCTGAAACAGACTCTGACCTTTGAGTGATTCCGAGGCCTGGCCGGAAGATGGTTTTGTCAGGCGTCAGGAACGCAGGTGCGTCCGGAACCAGTTTTTCGTTTTTTCCCACATGGCCGGGGAAAGGACGTGGCCGACGCCGGATTCGATGAAACTGCCGAATTGTCCGGCGGCGTCGGCTGCGGCATAGATGGCGGCGATGCGGGCGACCCCGGCGCGGGCTTCCTCGATGGGGCTGCCCGCATCGGTTTCCCCCAGGTTCAGGTGGAGTGCCCGCGGAGCGGTGAGAGCGGCGATTTCGGGCGTGTCGCCGTAGCACAGCCACCCCGGAACGAAATTCGGGAAACAGTGGAGCAACGCATGGCGGTGGATGGCCGCGTAGGTCGGCAGGCAACAGTTCCCGACGAGCGCTTTCAAGCGGGGTTCGAAGGGACCGACGAGCCAGGTGTGGGTCGAGCCCATGGAATGCCCGTAGCAGCCGATCCGGTCGGACATCACCTCTGGCCGCGACACCAGAAAATCGACCGCGCGGCGCATGTCGAGGATGTTTTTCCACGCCAAACATTTTCCCTGGACGAGATAACGGAGGAATTCGAATCGTTCGAAATTTCCGTTTTTTAGTGTTTCGGCAGGATCCTGACGTTCCTCAAAACAGAGCGCATCCGGGCAGAGGACGACGTATCCTTCTTTCGCGAGGGCCGCACCGGTGTGGTGTTCGGGATGGCCTGCCAGGCCTGCCGGTTCCCGTTTGCCGAGATGCCATTCGCCGTTGTGTTGGTGCCACACCGCCACCGCCGGGGCGGGATGCGCGGCGTCGACTCCGTCGGGAATGAGGAGCAGAGCGGGGATCGTGTCTGGCCCTTCACCCGGGAGGCCGACGGGAGCCTCGTAGGTGAGCGACTCGATGCGGAATCCGTCACCGGGGAGCGTTTCGCGATGTCGTACCCGCAGGGGCCCGGGTTCGGGCCAGGGACCGCCGAGG
>CALDKL010000252.1 GCA_937898895.1 uncultured Verrucomicrobiae bacterium
ATAGGTGTTTGTGTCAGGGTGAATGACATAGGCATCCGGAAAACCATCCGTGGCCTGCAACAGCGAGAGGCCGTTGGCAAAATCCGCGCCCACATGGCGAGTGGACAAGTGAAATCCGCTGGCTCGGATCTCGAAGGAACCTGGATGTTCGATGACGTTTCCGAATCCGGCATAAATGCGGGTCGCCGATTCCGAAGCCGACCCCGGCGCGAGTTTGGTGAAGCGCGGCGAGCCCTCTTCATTTCGTTTCACACCCGGCATGGAGAAGGTGACGCGAAAGGCTCCTTTTTCGACCCGCATGCGGCAGGACATCTCGATGTTCCGGTCATCGACTTCCAGCACGTGCCGCAATTCCAGTTCTCCCCCGTCCTCCGAGCGGGTCGCGGTCATTTTGGAAATGCGCGCTCCGGCGAGAGATCCGATTGCCAGCCCATCCACCTCGACATCGTATCCGTGAAGAAACAGAATCCTCGTGCCGTCGGTGATCGCCATTTCTGCCCCCACGATCCCGGATCCGTCCCAGGCCAACCCGACGCCGAAAGTTCCGGCCCCGCCGGTGATCCTCCATCGCATGCCCTCCCTGTTCTTGTCCGCACTCGATTTGGATTGACGGGGATCGAGGCCTTTGCCCATCTGCGAAGTCGGCTCGGAGAGCGCCGCCCGCGCGAGGAGTTCCGCCTGCCGACGCCGTTCCGAAACGGGAACGGTCCACGGAGAAGGCCCCTCTGGCACGACCTCGAGAATCGGCCCGCCGAAAAAGGCCTGATCGCAAGTCGTGTTGTGTTTGGGTCCCGGACCGGCAAGGAGCCGCAGGGTGACGGTCTTTCCGGCATAGGATGACAAATCCACTTTCGCGTCCTCCCATTGCCGCGATGCGGAAAACCGATCAAAGACCTTTGTCAGGATGTCCCCATCGCCCACGAACACCTCGAAGGAAACTCCGTCGGAAAGCGGTTCGCCGGGGTGGCTGTCGCGGATCGCGGAGGCAAACGAGAGCCGTATCGGCGTTTGCTCCGGGAGGGCCACCCGATACTCCAGAGCTACCTCACCCCATCCTTGTTTCCAGCAAGGATGCACGGCAAAAGCCGATTTCCGGCCACCGCGATCTGCCGCCTGGATCGAAACACTTGCCCCCGTCGCCGCATCGCTGCCCTGCCAGCCCACTGCCAGCTCCCGCCACTCGCCACCCGCAACACGGAGGCGAGGGCGAAAGAGATCGGCCCCATCCAGGCGCAGTGCCCGGTGCAGGTTCAGCGTCGGCAGCACTTTGGGCGGTGCCGCATCCCGGATCGCTTTCTGCGTCACTTCGAGAAGGTGGATCGCGTGAGGCCGGAGAGCGTCGGTAGTGGCCTGCGCGTGAATCGGATAAAGTGCCGCGTGGCTGCCTTTGCCCGCCGTCACGCCGAACTTCAGTGTCAGATCGCTCTTCGCCGCCAGTGTGAAGGGAACCTGCGTTTCACGGCCCCCTTCGATGCGCCATTCATCGATGACCCAGACTCGCAAACTCCCCCCGAGCGGGTGCTCCCCGGTATTCTGCAGGATCACGGACACCGGAAACGGCTTCTCCAGCTCCGTCACCTCGCCTGGTGCGGCAATTTTTACGGACAGCGGGCCATCCCTGTCTTCCGGCGGATTGAAAGCGAGCGCCCAGGTCGGGAGCGCCATCACGAAACCGATCAAAAAACCGTTTCTTCTCATCATTCTTCGAACCTCCTCATGCGACTATTCCTCCGCCGCCACATCCCCGCAAGCCCCCCGCTTCGCGTGAGATCCCTCGCCCTCCGAACGACACGACGATTTTGGGGAGCTGTTGGCCCGCATTTCTCATATCCCTTCGTTGCGAGACGCCGAGAGGCCCCCGTCCCCGCAAAGCGTGGCCTGGATTTCCCGCCGGGGTGTTTGGGAACCAACCGTCCAAGGGAAATCCGGACCGGGTCGAAGCGGGGACGGTCCGCAGCCAGTCGCAGCAGAAGGGGTATGAGAAATGCGAGCAAGGGCGCACCGATACCTCTTCCTTCACCGACCCAGCTTCGCCTGCAGGGCCACCTTCACCACCGGGGGAACAAATCGCTCAATCTCCCCTCCCAAGCTCGCGACCTCCTTCACGATCCGCGAGCTGAGATAAATATTCTTCTG
>CALDKL010000253.1 GCA_937898895.1 uncultured Verrucomicrobiae bacterium
TCGCACTGGTGGACCCGGCGGGAAGGATGAGGGTGCCCGTCCCGGAAGTCGGATTGAACTCCAGGGTCTGGGGCGACGATAGGCTGAAGTCCACATCCGCCAAGGCAGAACTGGAGAGATCCAACCGGAAGGCCACCACGAGGGACTCGCTGTCGCCGAGGCGGGTGAATGTGTAGAGGCCGGTGGCACCACCTTCCACCGCCGTCGCGATGGTGGCGGAGAGGGAGACGACATCGAGGATGGATCGGCTGAGCGGAGCACCCGCCACGTTTCCATTTCCGGCCGCATCCTGGGCGACACCCGCAGCGATGCTTGCGGAGACGGTCACTCCCAGGTCTTCGGGCACGAGGTCAAAACTGTAGGTCGCGCCGCTGCCGACGAAGTTGCTCACGCTGCCGTTGCTGACGGCGAGATCGCCGGGCGCGAATCCTGAGACCGCCTCGCTGAACGTCACTGTCACGGGAATGGGTCCGGCATTCGCGGGATTCGGCACGGTGGAACTGAGGGTGACAGTCGGAGCGACCGAATCATAGGTGCGACTGAACGAGGCGGAGGTATTTCCATTGCCGGCGAGATCCTGGGTGACGCCTGCGGCGAGATTGGCCGATACGGTCCCCTGTCCGCTCGGCACGAGATCGAAGGTATAGGTCGCGCCACTGCCGCCAAAATGACTCACGCTGCCGTTGCTTGCCGCAATATCTCCGGCGGTGAATCCCGTTACGTCTTCGCTGAAAGACACCACAACGGGGATGGGCGAAACGTTTGTCGGACTCGCTGTCGCGGAACTCAGGATCGCACTTGGGGCCGTGCGGTCGATCGTGAAGAGGGACGCCGCGCCACCGTTGAACGGAACATTGGATAGCTCTTGGGAGAGGCCGGTATCATTCGCCAGGTTCAGGTTGAGCGTACCGTTCCCGGTGCCCGTGGTCGCCGTGACCGTCCAGGTCGAGGCAGGGGCACCTCCGTTCGCCGTGATCGTTTGGATTGCCGGAGCGCCTCCCAGTCCGCCGTTGGACAGCGTGAGGTTGGCGGCGGTGAGTCCGGAGACGGGGTCAGAAAAGACGATCTGCCACGCCACGCTGCCGGAGGAAGTGGGAGAGGCGTTGACACGACTCAGTGATGTCACAGTCACCGTAGGGGCCGTCCCCGTGCCCTGGATACTGAAATTGTAGGGATTCTCGTCGGAGTCGTTGTTGTCGACACTGACCGTTGCAGTGCGCAGACCGAGTGCTCCGGGATTGAAGGTGATCTGAAAGGTCGTGCTGTCGGCCGGGTCCACTGGCGAAGAAGGAATGGCCGTGACGGTAAAATCGCCCGGATGCGAGCCGCCCAGGACTACCCGATCCGGCGCACCAGTGAGGCTCAGGGGACCACCTCCGGAATTTTCGATGGTGTAGGTCGCGACGGCGGTCCCACCCGGCTCGACCACGCTGCCGAAATCGGTCTGGTCCGTCGTGCCCGGGGTGGAGTCGCCGTCGGCGATGACGAGACCGTTGCCGAGAATCTTCATCTCCGGGGTTTGCGGCGAGACGGAAAACGTGTAGCTGTTCGTCGCTCCGCCAACCCCAAAGACTCGCGCCCGGTAAATCCCACCTCCCGTGAGTGCGCTCTGCGCGGAAGAGAGCACGATCTGTTCATCGTTGTCGAGCGAAGTGGAGGAGAGCAGGGCCGCACCACTCTCGACGCCAGGCGCGTAGATCTCGAGGTCGAGGTTGCCGGAGGCGTGAGTGAAGGCCGCAGTGAACACGAGGGCGTCGCCGGGTTCCACCACTACGCCGAACCAATCGCTGTCTGTCCCAGTCGGTCGCGGACTGATCCGGAGATTGGAAAGGGTCGCCGGATTTGAAAGGACCGGTGCTCGACGCGGCTGGTCATTGTCCTCGAAGGGATCAACGCGGTTGTCCCGTCCGGTCGCTCCGAGGGGCAGGGTGGGACTCGCCCACGAGATCCCGAGGGCACTGCGGAGAAGCCCACTTGCCTCCGAACGGGCCAGGGAGAAACTGAACGGAGCGGCACGCAATTGCGGGGGCATCCACCCGCCACCCGCCCCCTGGGGCGCTGAATGCAGGGAGACCGGAGACGACACAAAACGAAGAAAATCGACATTGCGCCCACCGTCGTCGACAAGGCTGACATCGCCCGGAGAACTGCTCGACCACGGAAAATTAACGGAATTGGACGGGTCGAAGAGGTCGGTGGCGGTGTTGGTTCCCGCTGCCTCCCTCACCACGACGGTAGCCCCGGCGGCGAGGGTGAAGGAGGGAAAGGGAAAGGTATTCAGAGTGCTGGTCGGCTGGAACGACCGCACCGACCACCCCGTGAGCGTGGCGGCAGCGGTCCCGAAATTTCTGATTTCGACGGCACCGCCACTCAAGTCGACCTCGGTGATTCCCACTGGCGGCTGGGCTGCTGAATTTACCTCGAAGGCACCCACCAATGTGCCCGAACCACCGCCGGGATTTGCCACCGAGACGCTGTAGCTGCCGTCTGCCACATCTGCTCCGGGAGTGAAGGTGGCGATCAGCCCGGAAGTGGAAAGAATCCGCACATCCGATACCGCCACCCCGGCGTCACTCGTCGTCACCGTCGCTCCCTGCGAGAAGTTTGTCCCTGCGACGAGGACTTGATAGGATTGCCCCTGGAGCATCCGCTGCTCTGCAACCATCGTCACCGTCGGAGTCGGCACCGAGAGGGTGCGGACGCGGATCTGGTAGGAACCGTAGCGCCCCAGCAGAGCCCGTTCGGACGAGTTGTGTCGCGTATAGACGTAGTAAGTTCCGCTCGCCGGAGCCCGCCACAGGATCGTCGGCACGGATTCCAGCATATCCTGGGCGGAGGAGGAACTGTTCGTGTTCAGCGTCGTGTCGAATGGATCGTCGCTGTAGGCGAGGACAGTGGCGAGGGTGGGATCCAGCAGCCACATCTCCGGATCGGGGCGCCCGAAGATTGTTCCATTCGCTCCGTTGATCTCGATCGCGTAGTAAGAGCCTGCGGCGGCGGTGAATTTGAACCAGTCCTCGTCCCCCCCGGCGACGGCTCCCGACCGATAGAAGCTGTTTGTCTGGTAGCTCCCGCCCACCGTGAGTGTCGTCGCCGAAGTCGGCGTGTTGTTTGGTTCCTGTGCGTCGGCAGAAAAGTGGATGCGGTGCGCCCCGAAGACCGTCGCCATGTCTGTCGGACTTCCGAAACCAAGAGAGAACCAGATATCCCAGAAATCCTCGAGACTTGTGGCTACAGGATTCAGGATTCGCATCTGCTCGACCACAGCCCAGATGTTCGCCTGTTGGTTGGACATCGGGTCGTCATCGCTCCCGGGTGAGGCGTCAAGAGTCACGGAGGAGTCTATGAGGTCGTACAAGGCGGCGTTCACCGCCTGCTCATTGGTCCCTCCCCCTGTCACGGCAACCTCGAGACTGTAGCCGAACCCGGCCCCCGGGGCTGCCCCGAAGCTGTCGCGATCCTGGTAGAGGTCCGGCCGTTCGCGACCGCCAAAATCGAGCGTTGCATTGCTCACAAAAGTCGCAAACCCCTCGCTGTAGGAGAGGCGGGGATCCTGGTCGTTGTCTCCAATGTAATGGGTACCCCCTGTGTTGCGGGAGCGCCCGAACTCGTCCTCGATGTAGTGGCCGATCTCGTGGAGAATGTTCGGATCATCGTAAGCATCATCGTCGGAGAGCGAGAGGCGGTTCGACCCGCCGTTGTAGAACGATCCGGTTCGGCCCTGCGTGGGGTTCCACCCCATCGTATAGAAGACGGACGGTCTCGCTCCGTTTGCATTCGCGATCCAATCGGCGAGCAGAACACCCATGTCGTAGACGTTGAAGACCTGGGAAGACCAATCAGTCGTATTCACCGCACCCACCGCCATCGGCATCGTCATCGTGCCGAAATCCACCGGAACCGCCGGGCCGTGTCCGGAATGGTCCGCAGAAGCGTCATGATAGAGGTAGACGGCATCCGCATTCACATCGTCGACCACGGAGAAACTCAAACTTGCGACCTGGATGTTGCTGGAAAGGACCCTGACCCCTACCGTGCGGGTGGCGGAATCGACGACCGGGATGGAGAAATTCCCGCTGGAGTTGGTCGACCCATTTGCCAGCACCAGGTTCGTCTCGACATCGTAAACCTGTACGTCCGCCTCGCGCACCGGGCGCACCATCGCCGTGGTGAAACCGCCGGCATCGTAGAGTCGGTCCGTGTAATTGAATTGGCCCGACGCCGTCCAATCTGCCTGCGCAGATCTGAGGAGTGACAACATCAGGACAATGCCGATCCCGATCCCGTATCGCGATCCCAACACGCAAACAGTTTTGTCGATAATGGGTGGTCCCATGGTCCGGGATCACTCCTCTCGAGGTGGTTTCATCGGTTGGCCCTCCGCCGAAAGCCCTCGCGCGACCGCCTCCGCACTGGTGATGTATTCGACGATGCGCGTTCCATCCGGCAGTATCTGCACGATCGGCACTCGCCGAGAAGGAGCCTGCGGCTCGCTCTGTGGTTCGTTCAGTGTCACCTCTTTCGTCACCACCAGCCACGGCTTCCCCTCGTCGTCGAGCATCCGCAGGATCGCTCGCACCGTGCGCGGCCTGCCATCGGATGCGTTCACTGCGACGGCCTCGCGGATCTTCGCCTCCCCGCGTCGCAGGGACAATGCCTTCTTCGTTTTCCCCGAGGCCAACTTCGCTCCTCCGGGATCGACGATCTCGAGTTCCGCAGCACCCTCCACGGTCGGCTTCACGATTGCCTCCAGCGTCACGCGTCCGTCTGCTCCCTGATCTGCAATGGAAAAATCGAGGACATCCGGCACACTCGGTTCCTGACGACCTGCGGGATCAGCGGCGATCCCGACTCCGGCAAACAAGACCAGCAACCAGGCAAAGCCCATCGCCCGACCAGCAACCGCACTGCGTTTCCTCGTTTCTCCGACAGGGTGGTGGATGGAATCCATTGGGGAGCCGTTTTGGATTGGGTCGGATCTTACGCAAAACCCAATGAGGTATCAATGTCGAATTCTCGAGCGGAAATCATGTTTCCCGCCAGGCCCGGCCACAGGGAAGTTTTGCGACTCACAGATCTCGATGCGAGGGAATCAAGCCTGGAGCCGGAGGCGAGTCAGCGCAAAACTGAACACCCCGGAAGCGAGCCGGAAGATACAGACCAGGAGCATCCACCCAGCGGAAACGAGTCGTGGTGTCGCCGGACGGGAGAACAGGAAGCAGTTTTGTTTCCCTGCCCACTGTTCCAGACTGGAAGCCTGTCCACGAATCGGATAGTCTCGCTGGCCCCATGCGTCCGAACCTTCCTCTGTCCGGCAGATACGCAGCAGTCTTGCTCTCGCTGTGCGTCAGAGGGTGGACTGCGGCGTCAGAGGACGGGGCAAATCAGGCTGCGAGAAACCCGCTTTTCCCCGGTGCCGATCCACACGCCTTGGTGGTGGGCCAGACCTTCTGGGTGTATCCCACCTTCAGTCCTCGAGGTCGGGGGGAATTTTATGCGTTTGCCTCAAGCAACCTCGTCGATTGGCAGCGTCAGGGACCAGTGCTCTCGCTCCACGATGCAGCGTGGATCAAAGAGGATGGCCGGACGTGGCACGGGGCGTGGGCTCCGTGTCTCGCCCAACGCGAAGGACGTTACTTTTTCTATTATTCCGTCGGGCCCCAAACCGTGACGAACCCATCTCGCATCGGAGTGGCGGTCGGAAACCATCCCGCCGGACCATTCCGGGATTTGGGCAAGCCGTTGCTCACCGGAGGTGAGGGTTTTGAGGCAATTGATCCGATGGTTTTTACGGACTCAAAGTCAGGCAAATCCTGGCTCTATGCCGGTGGCAGCGGGGGGAGCAGGCTGCGCGTGTTTGAAATGAACGAGGACATGATCAGCTTTGCGCGGGAAGTTGCGGTCGAAACCCCACCGAATTTCACCGAGGGGGCGTTCCTGCACGAGCGGGAGGGCTGCTACTATCTTTCATACAGTCACGGCGACTGGCAGCGCAGTGATTACTCGGTGCATTACGCCACGTCGACCACCCCTGTGGGACCCTGGCAATACCGGGGCGCGATTCTTGCCAGCGATTCCCATCACAAAGGGCCGGGTCATCACGCGATCCTCCGCGACCCTCGCAACGGAGGCTGGCTCATTTTTTATCACCGATGGAATGATGTCCGTGGGGAGGGGCCTTATGCAGGTTCACGACAGGTTTGCGTGGAACGCCTCGAATACGATGAGGAGGGCTGCATCAGACCCGTGACCATGACGAGCGCCCGGTCGGAGGTCGCGCCGCGCGGCAGCATCGGGGCAAGCAGTCGCACCCTTGGCGACCGATGAAGCGGCAAAAAAATTGCTCAGGGCCGCTTGCCTGAAATCCTCCGCACCTCCCTCGGTTTCTCTACCACCTTGGGACGGAGGGAAACCCCTACCCATTGTTCCCTCGGCCCCGAATTTTTCTCAGTCCAAATCGCAGCGAGACGGAACGGAACGTGGCAGAGAATTGCCCGGGAACTCATTCCTCCGAACGGCGATTCGCATCATGACCTGATAAAACAATCCAGAGGATCCAATTATCCTCTCGCGCCTCATGTTGAAACAGTTTTCCATGAAATGAATCACCCAGCCGAAGCGAGGAGAATGGGACCGAGTAGCCAAACCGCAACACCTTTCCAACAGCTTTTATTTTCCTGTCCCTTTATTGTATCGTTCGGTTCTGCTTGTTCCGATTCGGCAGGATCCCTTCCGATGGCAGGCACTTTGGAAACGGTGGCCCCAAAAACCTGCATGACATCCCGCCGTTTTTCGCCACCTTACCCACCACCCTCACCATGGCGGACACAGCAGAAAAATTCCTCAAAATCGGCCTTCCCAAAGGCAGTCTCTTTGAGCCCACCTTGAATCTCTTCGAGAAGGCCGGATACCACATTCGCGGAGCGGATCGCTCCTATCGGCCCACCGTCGATGATCCAGAACTCCAGATCCGTCTGATCCGCGCCCAGGAAATCGGTCGCTATGTCGATCACGGATTCCTCGACTGCGGCATCACAGGCAAGGATTGGGTGGCCGAGAACGGAGCCGACGTCCACGTCGTCTGTGACCTGCCCTACAGCCGCGCCACCTCCAATCCGACCCGCTGGGTTCTCGTCGTTCCAAACGACTCGCCGATCCGCACGGTGAAGGATCTCGAAGGCAAACGCATCGCCGCCGAAGCCGTCGGAATCGTCGAACGCTACCTCGCTGCCAACGGCGTCAGCGCCGAAGTCGAATTCAGCTGGGGTGCCACCGAGGTGAAAGTTCCCGAACTCGTCGATGCCATCGTCGACATCACCGAAACCGGCTCTTCGCTGCGGGCGAACAATCTGCGCATCGTCGACGTCCTCATGGAGAGCTACCCGCAGTTCATCGCCCAAAAGGCCTCCTGGAACGATCCCTGGAAACGCTCCAAAATCGAGCGCCTCGCCGTCCTCTTGAAAGGGGCTCTGATGGCTCGCGACATGGTTGGCTTGAAGCTGAACCTCCCCGAAGCGGCTCTCGAGTCTGTCTCTGATCTCCTCCCGTCCCTGCGCAAACCGACGATCGCCCGTCTCGCCCAGGAGGGTTGGGTTGCGCTTGAGACCGTCCTAACCGAGCGGCAGGTGCGGGAATTGATCCCCCGGCTCAAAGAGCTAGGGGCCGAGGGAATCATCGAATATCCCTTGAACAAAGTGATTGAGTAACCGATACTCGCGACCCGCCCGACCCAACCGGGGTTCGCGGCGGTCAAACCACTGACTCCTTTTTGACCATGGGTTCCCTCAAGAAAAAGCGGAAGACCAAGATCAACAAGCACAAGCGACGCAAACGCATGAAGGCGAACCGCCACAAGAAGCGTTTGCGTTACAAGAGCTGATCGTTGATCTTTGGCGCGATGAAAGCAAGACAGTCTGGTGGTCCGGCAAGTTTGGTTCACCGCTGTTTTGCCGCGTACCGGGGAATACGCTTCGTCCTGTTTGTCGCAGTATTGTCGCTGCTCGCAACCGGAGCGAAGGCGGAAGTTCCTCGATCACTCGACGACTATGCCCAGGTCTATGTCGACCAGTATTTCGAGCCGTCGGGCTCGCTGAAGCTGTCTGCGGAGGCACAGCGAAAAAGCAAGGCCCTCGCCCATTATTCCGTCGGTCGCAGTCTCGAAGCCCAGGGCAAGCTGCCCGAGGCCATCGCAGCCTACTCCGAAGTGTTGCGAAATCAGCCCGGACAGTTTTTTCTCGCCCGCAAAACCGCTTATCTGCTCGCCCGAGCCGGGCAGCAGGAGGAGGCCTTGAAGATGCTGGAGGACAGCCTCGCCCGGAATCCTCGGGAGCCGGTCGCATACATCGCCCTCTCCGAGTTTCTTGCGACCTATCTGGGCAACGACCCCGCCGGGATGCGTCGTTCCTTCGAGATCATCGAGGAAGCGGTGAAGCAATTCCCGGAGGAATCCGCCGTCTACGAACATCTCGTGAAACTCTATCTCTCGGCGGATCGTCGCGACGAAGCCCGGGCTCTGATCGCGGAGGCTGCGAAACGGGAGAGCCGCGATCCCCAGTTCTGGCTGCGCCTCGGCCGCGTCGCCGCACGGGTCTGGCCAATGGGGGAAGGCGGCAAGGTCTCCGAGACCGATCTCGTCAACCAACTCCATGCCAAGGCGCTCGAGATGGCAAACGGAGATGCCGCCGTGATCGAACGGGTCGGGGATTTTTTCCACGCAACGGGTCAGTTCGATCACGCCATCGCCGCCTTCTCCGGCCTGATCCAAACGCACCCCGACCGCCTCGATCTCCGCGAAAAACTTGCCCAGGTATACGGAGCCAAGGGCGACGAGGAGAAGGTCGTGCAGACCCTGAAGGAGATCGTCGAAATCGACCCGCAAAATGCGGACGTTCACAAACAGATCGCTGGGATTTTCCTTCGGACGGAACGGTTCAAGGAAGCCATCCCACATCTGCAGACCGCCCTTTCCATCACCAAGGGCAGCGCGACCGAATACGGAGCGCTCGGACGGATGATGATCGAATCCGACGAAAACGAGGTGGCGGTGAAGTTCCTCACCGACGCGGCCTACCTGTTTCCGGATTCGGCCGATTTTCCGTTTCTCCTGACCTTTTCCCTCGCACGCCTCGAGCGCTGGGAGGAGGCCATCAAACAGTTTCAAAAGACCATTGCACTGGCCGGCGACAAGCAACCTCAACTGCTCAACGAAGGCTTCTATTTCCGCTACGCCGCCGCGTATGAGCGTCGCAAGGACTTCCCCAAGGCCGAGGAACTCTTTCGCAAGACCATCGAAATGATTGCGAAAAACGATCCTGCGGATGAAAACAAGGAATTCACCGCCACAGTCTACAACTACCTCGGCTACATGTGGGTCGAGAACGACATGAAGATCGACGAGGCAGGGGAACTCATCAAGACGGCCGCCGAACTCGATCCCGAGAGCGGGGCGATCGCCGACAGTCTCGGATGGTATCATTTCAAAAAAGGCCGCTTCGAACAGGCCCGCGACGAACTGCTCCGCTCCGAAACCCTCATGAAGGAAGAAGATGCGGTGATCTTCGATCACCTCGGGCAAAGCTTCTATCAATTGGGGGACTCGGCCAAAGCGATCGAGTATCTGGAGAAGGCTGTTGAAAAAGAGCCGGAGAACGTAGAGTTCTCGGATCGGCTCAAACGGATGCGGGCGGGCACGGAGAAAAAGCTCGCCCCCTCCCCTGCCGAGCCAAAACCGACCTCGGCCGCAGCATCGGCAGTTCCGAAATGACCCGGGAATCTTCGACTCCCCGATGAGGCCGAGGCTTCCCGGCTCAGGTGATCCGATTTGTCCGTCTCACCACGACGCCATAGGCAAGAAAAGCGACCCCGGCCACCGCCAGAAAGAGGGAATAGAACTGCCCCTTGGTCATCCCTGCGATCCTCTCGGAATCGGGTTCTCGGAAATTCTCCACGATGATGCGCCCTACGGCGTAGAGAAGAAAAAAGATGCCGGTGAGGGTGCCGTGCCAAGCCCGCTTCCATTTCAGGCGAATCGCGAGCATGATCGCGAAGAGGAGCAAACCCTCCACGGCTGCCTCAAAGAGTTGCGAGGGATATCGCGGAGTCAGGATTCCCCCCAACTGTTCGCGAAATGCAGGCGATTGGCGGGACGCCTCCTGGATGAGATCCACCACCGCGAAATGGGGGTCATGCCCCGCAGCGAGCGCCTTGAT
>CALDKL010000254.1 GCA_937898895.1 uncultured Verrucomicrobiae bacterium
GAATCTACCGGCTCGGGACGACCGTGACCACGGGGCCAATTTATTGACGCTTACCCTCAGTCCCCTTACTCGCCCGGTAAAAACCACGACTTGAGTTCCCTCTACGCCGCCCCCTGATACACCGGCGAGGGGATCTCCGGATACACCCGGTAGACGTGCCGGAACACCTCGTCGACCTTCTCCACCACCTCGAGCTCCTCGTAGCTGTCCACCGGCAGGCCGGTCTCGTCGCTCCAAAGGAAATTGTGGATCGCGAGGCGCACGGCGTCGCGGGTGGCCTCCTTCTCCCTCCAGTGGGCGACCTTCAGCTTTTCCGCCTTCAGGGCTGCGAGGAGTTCTACGGCCACCTCTTTGATGCGTTTGATGTCCCGCTGGGTCAGTTCCGGCTTCTTCAGGAGATCGAACAGGGCCAGCGTCTCCTGATCCAGCCCCTCCTGGATGGCGCGGTCCTCTTCCTCGTCCAGCCCCTTCAGCAGGACGAACAGAGCCTCAAAGGTCTTCTCAATCGTCACCCGGTTCTTCTCCCTGTTGTATTCGGCGACGATCTCCTCGTAGTGCTTCTGGAAATTGGTTCGCGCCGGGTTCTGCGCGAGGAGACGTTGCAGCTTCAGCTCGATAGCGGTCTTCAGACTCTGCACCGTGGTGTTTTTCTTCTTGCTGCGCTCGAACTCCATTCTCAGCCGGTCGAAGTCGATCTTGCTGATGTCGTAGGGGCCGAATCTCTCTTCACCGACCGTGAGCGTCTTCGTTTCGATTGCTTCATCCACCACCCCGTGCAGCTCCCGGATGATGTCGGTGATGTCGGCTTTCTCGCGGTCCCGGAGGAGGCTCTTGTAGACGATGTTGATCGCGTCGTAGTGCGCCCGGTGATCATTCACCCCGGGGATGGTCAGGCAGGCCTTGAACTTTTTGAAGACCTCCCGGCACATCACCTCGAAGCGTTTCCGGCTCTCGTCGTTTTCGTTCACCGCCTCCTTGGTGGCGATGATCGCACCGTTCCGCTCGAATCCTTTGGTTTCGATGATCCGGCGCAGGGTGGCCCCACGGTCCTTGAGGAACCGCTCAACGAGGGAGATCGACTCGGCCAAATCGGCAATCAGCTCCTCCTTCTTCTCGGTGGGATCCGTTTCCACCTCCTCCCCTTCCCCTCTTCCCGCGTCGGCCGTGCCGGCGAAGGTGGCCAGCGCCTTCCGCAGGCTCTTCAGAATGCCGCAGTAGTCGATGATGAGACCGTTGTTCTTGCCCTCGTTTACCCGGTTGGCCCGGGCGATGGCCTGCATCAGTGTGTGCGCCTTGAGCGGCTTGTCGAGATACAGATTGGAGAGGCTCGGCACGTCGAATCCCGTCAGCCACATGGCGCAGACGATGGCGATCCGGAAGGGGTGTTCCTCCTCCTTGAAGGCGTCGTCGGCGTCCAGGTGCTGCCGTCCCATGAACTCCGGCTTGTGCTTGAGGTGTTCCGGGATGGAGAAGCCTTCCTTAATCCGCCTCCGATGAGGCAGGATGTCGAGATCCCATTTCTGGAACTTGGCCACCTCGCCCTGCTCCTCGCTGATCACGACCGCGGCAAGGGTATCCTTCATCCACTGGATCTGCCGCTCGCGATAGACCTCGTCCTGCTCATCGGTCGCGTTGACGAGATCGGCCTCGAGTTCGGCAATCCGATTCTTCCAATGCGTCTCGATGAGCCCGTGCATTCTCACGCAGGTGATTTTGTCGATGCAGACCAGCATCGCCTTTCCGGTTTCCCACGAGGTCGAGTAGTGCTCGACGAAGTCCCGGGCCACCTGGTCGAGCCTCTTTTCCGCGGTGATGATGTGATACTCCCGCTTCAGGTCCTGCTCCAGACGCTGCAGCTTGTCGAGGTCCTCCGTCCCCAGCTCCTCCAGCTTTTCCGCGATCTTCTCGTTGAGCTCCTCGGTGGCGATTCCAAGCCGCTCCCCCCGGGCGTCGTAGTAGAGCGGGACCGTCGCGTTGTCCTCGACCGCCCGCTTGAAATCGTAGGTGGAGATGTAATCCCCGAAGACCTGCTTCGTGATCTCGTCGTCCTTGAACAGGGGCGTGCCGGTGAAGCCCATGAAGCAGGCCCTCGGTAAGGCGTTGCGCATGTTCAGGGCGAGGGTGCCGTATTGCGAACGGTGCGCTTCGTCGCTGATCACGATGATGTCGTCCCTCTGGCTGAAACACTTCTCCGGATCGACCTTTTGGTTGAACTTGTGGACCAGGGTGAAGATGTAGGCGTTTTGGACCGAGAGCAGCTCCTTCAGGTCGTCTCCGCTGCTGGCCCGGCATCGTTCCTTGTCGTTGTCGGCGAGGCCGCATCCCGCGAAAGTCTTGTAGATCTGGGAATCGAGGTCCTCCCGGTCCGTGCAGATCACGAAGGTGAATCCACCACCCAGCCGGCGCCGCACCTTCCGGGCAAAGAAGACCATGGAGTAGCTCTTTCCCGAGCCTTGGGTGTGCCAGAATACCCCGAGCTTCTGATCCCGGTTCTCGCGATCCTTCACCGCCTCCATGGCCCGGTTAACCCCGAGGAACTGATGGTTCCGGGCCAGGATCTTCGCCGTTTTCCCCGACGACTCGTCGAACACGATGAAGTTCTCGAAGAGATCCATGAAGTTGGCCTTCGAGCACACCCCCTTCAGCAGCGTCTCCATGTCGACCACTCCGGGCTCTTCCTCGTGGAGCCGCTTCCAGTCGCCGAAATGCTCGAACTTCGAAGTCACCGTCCCCACCTTGGCACTCGCCCCGTTGCCGAGAAGGATGATCGCGTTGTGGTGGAACAGGTGAGGCACCGTGTCCGGGTGCATGTAGTCGGCCAGATTCTGGTCGTAGGCCGCGCGGAGGTCCTTGTTGATGTTCTTGCACTCGATGAACAACAGCGGGATCCCGTTCACGAAACCCACGATGTCAGCCCGCCGGCGATAGAGGACACCCCGGACCCACAGTTCGCGGACGCAGAGAAAGTCGTTCTTTTCGGGGGTATCGAAGTCGAAGACCCGCAGCCGGTCCTTCGTCAGCTCGCCCCTGTCGTTGTGAAAGGACACCGGCACCCCGTCCCGGAGCAGATCGTGCTTTTCCCGGTTCTCCGCGACCAGGGTGAGGCTGCCGCTGACATCGACGATCTCTCGCACCGCCTCTTCGTAAGCGGAGGACGGCAGGCCGGGGTTCAGTTCCTCCAGCTTCTTCCGCAGCCGGGGCACAAGGACGATGTCCTGATCCGACTTGCGGCCAAGCGTCCCCCCGGGGCCGAAGGTTTCCGTGTTGTAGGCGAAGACGGACTCCCAGCCCAACTCCTGCTCGAGGTAGTCGGCGGTGGTTTGTTGGACCAGGGTGTCTTCGTTCAGCGGCATCGCGTCAGCCTCTTCGGGGAGCATTCCATCGGTATCCGAACTCCAGTGAAAGAATCTGTGCAAAAAATCGCGTTCCATCGTGCCCCGCATGGGCATCTACGAATAACTCGCTGATCTCTTGGATCTTCGACCAAAAGAAATCTGTCAAC
>CALDKL010000255.1 GCA_937898895.1 uncultured Verrucomicrobiae bacterium
GACGGTTCCCGCCGGAGCCGCCTCCGTCTTGCTCTCGACACCCGCTCGGGTGAGGATCGCTTTCACATGCGAAATCGGGATGGTCACCGATTCCTGATCCGGCGAGGAAAAGGTGAGTCCCCCGCTATCGAGCAATCCGCTCAGGCGAGTGCCGTTCCGGAGCACAACGCGAAATCCCGGCATCCCCTCGGGTGCCGGAGCAAGCCAGAACAAGTCCTCGAAGGAGATCGTGGCAATCCCCCAAGGGGTCGCCAGGGACAAGGCAGGCGCCTTTCCATCCAGGACTCCAATGCGGTCTCCATCGTGCGTTTCGATCATCGCGGAAAAGCTCCCGGACCATCCGCGGGACGGATTTGCCGCCGCCATCACGAGACGGTCGAGCGTGGCCGGATCGAGCGCGAGACGGGAACCACCGCCGGGTGCAAACGCGAGTCCCGGCACCTCGATGGTTCCACTCAGGATCTGACCGTCGCGCAGGAACAGCCGGCTCCGCCCCGCTCCCCTGCCCCGACCTCCCGCGATCGCCGCGATTCTCTCCAGGGGAATCTCGCTCGAGCCATAGGAGGAGATCAGCTTCACCGGCCCGCCTTCCGCTTTTCCCGAAAGGCGCGTCCCTTCTCCGGCCGCCAGCAGATCGCTGGAGCCTGGCTCGATGCCGAGGGAAGACCAGTCGCCCGCCGCCAACATCGCACGAGGGGAGAACTCCGCCGGTTCCCTCGCATTCACCACCAAACCCGCCCAGGCCGGATCGAAACCGCTCCGGAGATGTCCGAGAGCATAGGGGCGGCAGAGTTCGAGGAGTGTCCTGCGATCAAAACTCTGCGGCACCACGACCTGGGCAACATGGTGGACCAGGGCCGCGCTCTCTCCCGGAGCGAGCTGCAGCGGATAGCGAAACGTCAGGCCATAGCGATTCTGCGAAGAGATCGTCGCTTTGCCCTCGGCGTCGGCATCGGCCAGGGTGAACAGGAAGGCACGCGAAGATTGCGCGGTGCCCGGCAGCACGATCACCCCGGTCTCGGAAGGCCCCATCAGCAGCGGTTCCGAACGTCCCCGATCGCTCAAAAAGGTTTTGAAATTCCCCGAAAAACTCGTCGCCAGGCCCACCGAAAGACGGATCGGATCGGCCGATTCATTGTGAAACAGCTCCACGTAGCGCAGTCCTCCCGGATCGTCGAGAATGCGAATCCTCCGCTGCACCCTCAGCCCAGGAACGGTCGCGAGGGGGGCACCGGCGATGACCAGCTCCCTGCCGTCCGGCGTCATCATCGGAGTCTGCGGCACGAATTTTTCCTCGTCGATCAGCAGGGCAAGTCCGCTGTTCACCATCGTGCTCCCGATCCGGCTGAGATTGCCCGAGGCCTCCACACTCCAGGAGCTGCCCGCGCGGTCGGTCCAGATCCCGAAGGCGGCAGGGACGAGATCTTCCCCATGCGCAGCGATCCAGGCAAACCAGGGAACGAGCCCCCCCAGCACAGCCAGCGCCCCCGCCCGGAATCCGTTCGATGCAACGACCCTCATGAGTTGGCCCCTCCTTTCCGATAGCCGAGCACAGTCCCGACCGGAATTTCCACCACCGCCCCGCCGGACCGGGTCAGGCGCAGGTAGGGATCGACGGCAGCTCCGGCACATCGTTCTCCGCCGATCAGTTCAATCCGGAGCACCTCGCGGGTCTCCGGGTCGGTGGAACGGTGGATTGCGGTGATGCGGTCGGTCTCGATCTCCACGACCGAAGCCCCATCCTGCAAGCGCAAGGTTCCCGCCACGAGTGTCCCCGCGATCCACTGATCCCCGGACAGGAGCACTCCGCTGGTCGGCCCCATCCCTGCGGGCAACTCCGAAAAATCGAGCCAGGGACTTCCGTCCGGCAAGGGGATGCGGGGCCCTTCCC
The DNA here is from genome assembly GCA_937898895.1 of uncultured Verrucomicrobiae bacterium. Classification (GTDB taxonomy): domain Bacteria; phylum Verrucomicrobiota; class Verrucomicrobiia; order Verrucomicrobiales; family DEV007; genus Arctic95D-9. Next base: position 1,892 of record CALDKL010000255.1, read on the forward strand.
CGGCTGGCCAGATTCGTTCGATGGAGACAGGCGGCACCTCGATGACGCCTCCTTTCGCGAGATTCAGGGAGAGCGGCTTCGGATCGGGTATGCCCACAAAACAGGAACCCTCCCGCGTCAAAACGCGGTCATGCGGCCAGGGAGCGCGGTGACGTGCGGCCTCCGCCAGATCATGCCAGGCGATACGCTGCCGCCCCCACGGAGTCACCCATTCCACAAACGATTCCGCTTTTGCACTCACCGCCAACACCGAGCCCGAGGTGAGTTCGACGAAATGCGTCGCACCCTGTGGGGCGGTGCCATCTCGGTTCTCCGTAGCGAGGAGGAGAAGGTGGAATTCTGTCGGATCGAGGGGTTTCACAGGAGCGTCTCCTTCTTTCCAGGCGAGGGTTCCCTTCGCCAAACTTCCTGCGTAGACTCTCCCGTCGCGGAGGAAAAACCGGGGCACTCGGCCCGATCCGCCACCACCCCGGATCGCGGCGAGGTCCGCCAGCTTCACCTCGACTTCGCCCGCGAGCGGTGTGGAGAGAGTCAGCACGCCCTCACGACCGAGGGCACCCGAACCCTGCATCGATGGCCCGAGGCACAGAATATCCTCGGATCGCCGGTAGAGTCCCTGGCTCGAGGAAAGTTCATTCAGCGCAACGAGAGCCCTCTGGTTTGCCGGGATCGTCACTTCCGGCACAAAAGCCGCCGACGCAAAATTCACCAGGGTATTGGCCAGCTTTGACTCCACGCCGGGCGCGATCAATTGTCCGCGCTGCAGGAAAGGCATCCGTGCTGCGGTATCCTGCGAAACTTCAGGCAGATTCCGCTGCATCACCCAGTGGAGCAGGGATCGGCTCTCCCCGGCCGGAATCACCAGCGTGTAGAGAAAGACCAGTTCGCGCGAATTGGCCGAGGCCTTCACCTCGGGTCTCTGCCCTCCTTTTTCACTTCCCAACAGAAAAAATGTGTCGTGCCTTCCCTCTGATGGTCCGAAGTGCACCCCCAGACTGACATCTGCCGCCGTCAGCGGCACCGATGCCTCACTCCCGAGGACTCGCCCCCCCGTGCCGTGCAGGCTTTGCCAGGCAAACGGATAGGTCGTCCGCAACACCACCGGCAGCCTCAGTTCTGCATTTCCCGTGTTGCGGATCACGTCGAACACCCGCACCCCCGAGCGCACCACATCGAACCACAGATCGCGAGAGATCCCATACGACGGTCTCACTTCCTCGAGACGGAGATCGATGCGCTCTCCACCCGAGCCGGGCTCGCGCACGGCCCCCGTTTTCGGAGAAAAGGGCTCGCCGTCCACGATCAGATTCAGGCAGGACTGCAGGTATTGCGTATCGCCCGAAATCAAGGCCCCGTTGTCCAGCGCCTGCCAGAAAAACCCGGCCTCATCCTGAATCTGGAAAAACCTCTCCGGCAGCTCCGCCAGTCGCGTGGGCGAAACATTGGGCGAAACATTGGGCGAAACATTGGGCGAAACATTGGGCGAAACATTGGGCGA
>CALDKL010000256.1 GCA_937898895.1 uncultured Verrucomicrobiae bacterium
CCACCAATTCGAGATTCTCCCGCTTCGGAACCTCCGGGGCTGCCGTCGCGGTTCGGCAACACGCCAGACACGCGTTCAGAAAGTCGTCAAACCGCCAGCTAATGTACGGAGCGGCACCGGTTGGGGCAGCCGAATCGACCAAGTAGATGTAGTTCTGGTCGGTGCCCTTCGAGAGCCGAATCATCTTATTTCCCGTCATTTCATTGAAGACCACTCCCGCCAGAGGATTGGTCATGCCTCTGCCGCGATAGCTTGGGCGCGACCTCCGAATTCGGTGAACCGTTGCGAATAGCTCCATGGGAACGACCGTAGGAAAGTAGTCGGGTATCGGATCAAGCAACTCCCTCTTGCCATCGACCATCTTGCCGGGCTGGAACTCGCCGATAACCGCTCGGCTATCGAGGATCTTCTTGACCGATGAAATGTGCCACCTCTTGCCGCTCCGTAACGTTGGAACCTTCTCGGCGTTCAGAATCTTCGCGATCTTGGTTTGTCCGACCCCCGAGGCGGAGAGTTCGAAGATGCGCCTGATCACCGCGACTCGTTCCTTTATGGGGATGAAGGTCTTTCGGTCATCGGAAAGCGTCAGCCAGGTCGGGCAGAGTTTCGTCAGCTTCTCTTCGCCGGCCCTTCCGCGCTTCGCCGCCCATGCCGCGCTCACCCGGCTCGACTTCATGCGGCTCTCTTCGTTTGCCCTGCTGAGAATCGTGAGGCTGATGATCAAGTCGGTGAAGTTCCCGTCATTGATCTTCTCCCGGTCATAGACTCTTTCGTCGGCGAGGGTCACGACGACCACACCGGCGTTGATGAGGCCAAGAAACAACTGGAGGGCGTAGGTGATGTCCGTCCGAGATATCCGATCCAGACTCTCCACGATCAGATACGATCCAGGCTCAATCTGGCCGCTCTCAACTCGATCCAGGAATGCTTTCAGGGCACCCTGATCCGCATTCTTCCCTCTGAACGCCGAGACCCCGAGATCACGGTAATTCTCGACCAGAGGAATCGAGTTCTTCGCGCACCAGGCTCGGGCCAATTCCGTTTGTCTGCGGAAGCTGTCCCCATGAATCTGGTCCGCCGTGGAGAACCTGAGGTAGGAGTATGCGTTGGGCATGAAGGACTTATACCGCTCGTTGTTTTGGTAGTAAAGTGAATAATTGGAAGGATATTGTGTCCCCCAGCCATGGCGACCTCGAGGGCGCGCTTGGCATGGGCCTGGCCCTTCACCTCGTTGAAGTCGATGGGATACTGCTGCTTCGCGCGGAAGAAGGCCTCTCGGTCGAGATGCTCGGGCTTGATGTGTCCGGATCCGGAGAGGAGTTCCCAGGCGTCGCGGAGAGTCTCGATGCCGTAGACATAGATGCCTTCGACGATGCTGGCCTCGACCGCATTCTCGCGCGGCACGAGAATGGCGCGGAGTCCCTGCTGTTTGGCCTGGAGGGTGAGGGGCAGGATCCCCTTGATCGGACGGATGCGACCATCGAGGGCAAGCTCGCCCGCCATGGCACATTTCGAAAGGGCTCCGTCGGTGAGGGCACCATTCCGATCCTGGTCGAGCGAGGCCATACCGATGGCAATGGGAAGGTCGAAACTGGGACCTTCCTTGCGCAGGTCTGCGGGAGCGAGATTGATCGTGATCTGCTTGCTCGGCCAACGCAGCGCACTGTTCTTGATCGCGGTCACGACGCGGTCAATGCTCTCGCGGACGGCGGCATCCGGCAGGCCGACCACCTTGATATCGAGCTTTCCGGTTTCGGAGGCATTCACCTCGACCTCGACGGGCACGGCGTTGACACCGTGGAGGGCTCCGGAGAAAACGCAGGTCAGGGGCATGGTGGGGATTGTCCTCAGTCGGACGGTGATTTGCAATCCCTTTTCACAAAAAAACTGTTCAAATTTGCATCAGGACATCGAATACGGGTCGATGTCGATGGTCACGACAACATCATCCGGGAAGGTCAGATCCTTCATCGTCTCGCGGATATGCCGTGCGAGAAGGCGGGCTCCGGGAGACTTCAGTACGATCTGAAACCGCCATTGGTCGTGGGTCTTGACCAGTGGGGAAGGCAGCGGGTCCGTCAGCGTGATCCCATCGGGCAATTTCCGTTTGAGACGGACGTGGAGGGTTTTCAGCGAAAACTCGGCGCGCTCCTGGTGGGCCGAGCGTGCCGTAATGAGCGCCAGATGTGCGAATGGCGGGTGCCGGAAGTGCTGCCTCAGGGCGAGTTCGTATTCGGCAAAGCCCTCGAAGTCGTGATGTCGGGCGTACTGGATCGAAGGATGGTGGGGCGTGTAGGTCTGCACGACCACCTCCCCCTCAAGCTCACCCCGACCGGCCCGGCCCGCGACCTGGGTGAGAAGCTGGAAGGTCCGTTCTCCGGCACGAATATCGGGAATGTGGAGTCCGACATCGGCATTGAGAACGCCGACGAGAGTGACATTGGGAAAGTCGAGGCCCTTCGCGATCATCTGGGTGCCGAGGAGAATGTCGATCTTGCGTGCACGAAAGGCGTTGAGGGTTTCTCGGAGCTGATTTTTCTTCCGCATGGTGTCGGTATCGACCCGGGCTATTTTAGCAGTAGGAAACACCTGCCGAAGGACCTCCTCGACCCGTTCGGTTCCATAGCCAGCGTTGACAATGGACTGACCCGAACACTCGGGGCACCTTCGTGGCGGGAGCTGGGCAAATCCGCAAATGTGGCAGAGGAGCCGGTCGTCGCCCCGGTGCAGCGTGAGCGTGATGCTGCAGTGTCGACAGCTCGCGACATATCCGCACTCGGGGCAGAGGATGTTGCGGGCGAATCCGCGTCGATTCAGAAAGAGGATGGATTGCTGTCCGACGGCGAGGCGCTGTTCCATCGCGGTGCGGAGCTTGGTGGAAAGAATTGCGGGACCGGTCTTGCTCTTTCGGCCCTCCTCGCGCATGTCGACCACGCGAATGAGTGGCAGTTTGCGGTCGTCGATGCGCAGGCGCATCGTGGCCAGTTCGTATTTTCCGGTCCTGACATTGTTCCAGGACTCGAGTGAAGGGGTGGCGCTGCCAAGGACGACGGGGCATCCCTCGATCTGCCCCCGCACGACGGCGATATCGCGCGCCTGGTAGCGCGGCACGGTATCCTGCTTGTAGGAGTTCTCGTGCTCCTCGTCGACGACGATGAGACCGAGAGGTTTGATCGGCGAGAAGATGGCACTGCGCGCCCCGATGACAATGCGGGCCTTCTGGTCGAGAACCTTGCGCCATTCATCATGGCGCTCGCCTTCCGAGAGATTGCTGTGAAGGATGGCGACCTGGTCTTTGATCCGGGCGAAGCGTTGTTTGAAGCGATCCGCCGTCTGCGGAGTCAGGGCAATCTCGGGGACGAGGATGATCGCCCCCTTTCCCGCCTC